>CAKTXB010000059.1 GCA_934630555.1 uncultured Oscillospiraceae bacterium | reverse complement strand
CCGGCAGTCTGGACGCAGACATCACCGGCTCCACGCGTGTGCTCGTCATCGCCGCGGTGGCACTGGTGTGCGCAGGCGTCATCGGTCTTGGCGTGGTCGAGGCCAATGAAGACGACGCGCTGCGCGCCGCACGGCAGGAGGCATCAAACTACCGCTATGCCAAATCGTGGCTGGCGCTCTGCTTACCCATCGCCTACTGTCTTTTGGACGCGGCAGGCACGTTTGCCGACTCGCTCGTGCTGGAAACACTCAATGAGGACTCTGCAAATGCAGCCTACGAGCTGACATTCCTCGTTGCTGGCATTTTGAGCTTTTTCTACGTCGTGCTCATCAAAAAGGACAAGCTCGTTCCCAAGATGGAGGCTCCGAAGTACATTGGCGCCGCGTTTGAGACCGCCGGTCAGTTCGCCTACATCTACGCCATCGGCGACAAGGCGCATGTCGCGCTGTCCGCACCCATCATCTCGGCCTACTGCGTGGCCTCCGTGGTTTGGAGCCGCATTTTCCTGAAGGAAAAGCTGTCGTGGAAGCACTACGCCATGATCGCGCTCGTCGTAGCCGGTATCGTCATTCTCGGTGTGTTCGATATTTAATAAGCAGTCGTCCGGCGGAAGCGATCTTCCGCCGGACACGGCACATTCAGGCCACCTGCGGGCAAAGTTGTGCAGTTTGCCAACTGCTTTGCCGCCGGACCGCATTTTTTTATGCAATATTCCTTCTTTACATTATCACATCACCATGGTAAAGTATTACCATGATAACGAAGCAGTCAACAGCCTGCTTCCTACACAAAAAATGACCACAAACAGACCATCAAGGAGGAAAACAACATGAAAAAGTTTATCGCTATGCTTCTGGCCGTACTGATGCTCGCATCGCTGGCCGCCTGCGCAAGCAAGCCCGCTGAAACGTCCGCAGCTGCGGAAGCTCCCGCACAGACCGAAGCCACTGAGACCCCGGCCGCTGAAACTCCCGCTGCAGAAAATGAAGCCCCGGCTGCCGCCGAGTCCGACAAGGACTATGTCGTTTCCAAGGGCACGCTCGTCGTCGGCATCACCGACTTTGAGCCCATGGACTATCAGAAAGATGGCGAATGGATCGGCTTTGACGCCGATATGGCCAAGGCCTTTGCCGAATCTCTCGGCGTGAACGTCGAATTTGTCGAGATCGACTGGGATAACAAGATCCTTGAGCTTGACAGCAAGACCATCGACTGTGTGTGGAACGGCATGACGCTG
Organism: uncultured Oscillospiraceae bacterium; assembly: GCA_934630555.1. Classification (GTDB taxonomy): domain Bacteria; phylum Bacillota; class Clostridia; order Oscillospirales; family Oscillospiraceae; genus CAG-170. Next base: position 8,764 of record CAKTXB010000059.1, on the reverse strand, counting down.
ACCGATGAGGTCACGTCCTCCATGGAAACCTCCAATGCCTACTGCAACAACTCCCAGGTCGTCGTCGTAGCCGCTGACAAGGCTGCCGACTGCGCCAGCGTGGATGCCTGCAAAGATTTGAGCTTCGCCGTCGAGTCCGGCTCTGCCGGTCAGGCTGAGGTCGAGAAGCTGGGCTTCTCCTTCACCGAGGTCAAGGATCAGGCCACAGCCCTGATGGAGGTCGCCGCCGGCACGTCCGACGCTGCCGTCATTGACTCCCTCATGGCAGGCGCCATGGTCGGCGCCGGCACGAGCTATGAAAACCTGAGCTACACCATCAGCCTGAACGCCGAAGAAGGCGAGCAGTACGGTGTCGGCTTCCGCAAGGGCTCTGACCTGGCCAGTGCACTGAATGACTTCTTCAAAGCCGCATATGCCGATGGCAGCATGACTGCCTGCGCCGAAACCTACGGCATCCAGGCCGCGCTGATCGCACAGTGATCTGAGTTCCCTGCAATTCTTCATAAGATCTCCCTGCGCTCCCCGGCAGACCGCTGCCGGGGAACGCGTGCGCTTTTCCTCCAAAACTATACTATAACAGGCGGTATCTCTCATGACGTTTTCGGAACAGTTCCCCATTGTATTGCAAGCGCTGAACGTCGGCTTTTTGCAGACGCTCAAGCTGTTTGCCATCACGCTCATCGGCGCGATCCCGCTGGGCCTTGTCATCTCATTCGGGTCGATGACCCGCTTTCGCCCGCTGCGCTATCTGGTGCGCCTGGTCATCTGGGTCATCCGCGGCACACCGCTGATGCTTCAGCTGCTCATTCTCTATTATTTCCCCGGCCTTGTGCTGCACAAAAACGTCTGGGGCAGCGGAGAAGCCGGGCGCTTTCTGGCCTCGGCCATCGCGTTTGTGTTCAACTACGCGTGCTATTTTTCTGAGATCTATCGCGGCGGCATCCAAGGTGTGCCGCGCGGCCAGCAGGAAGCCGGGCAGGTGCTCGGCATGACGAAGGGCCAGATCTTCTTCAAGGTCACGCTGCTGCAAATGGTCAAGCGCATCGTGCCGCCCATGTCCAATGAGATCATCACGCTGGTCAAGGACACGTCGCTGGCGCGCATCATCGCCCTGCAGGAGGTCATCTGGGCCGGTCAGGCGTTCATGAAAGGCAGCAACGGCATTTCCGGCGCCATTTGGCCGCTGTTCTTCACCGGCGTCTACTATCTGCTGTTCAGCGGTCTGCTCACGCTGGCGCTGGGCGCACTGGAGCGCAAGCTCGACTATTTTAAGGCGTAAAGGAGGGTGCCGTCATGTCCGTTTTGGAAGTTCGTGATATTCACAAGCAATTTGACCGCAATACGCACGTTTTGAACGGCGTCAGCTTTTCGCTGGAAAAAGGCGAGTGCGTGGCCATCATCGGCTCGTCCGGCAGCGGCAAGACCACGCTGCTGCGCTGTCTAAATTTTTTGGAAACGCCCGACAAGGGTCAGATCCTCGTAAACAGTGAAATGCTGTTTGACGCAGCCGTGCCCGAAACGCGCCGCGAAGCCGAAATCCGCAAAAAGCGGCTCCACTTTGGTCTGGTGTTCCAGAATTTCAATCTCTTCCCGCAGTATACCGCGCTGCAAAACGTCATGCTCGCCAGTGAACTGCTGGCCAAAAGCCAGCCGGATTACAAACAGAACAGAAAAGCCATTCTCGATGACCTGCGCAAGCAGGCCGAGCAGCTGCTCACCGACGTTGGCCTGCGCGAAAAAATGAGTCTTTATCCGCACCAGCTCTCCGGCGGCCAGCAGCAGCGCGTGGCCATCGCCCGCGCGCTGGCGCTCAAGCCAGACGTTCTGTGCTTTGACGAGCCGACCTCAGCCCTTGATCCAGAGCTGACTGGCGAGGTCCTGCGCGTCATCCGCACACTGGCCGACCAGCGCATGACCATGATCGTCGTCACACACGAAATGGCCTTTGCCCGCGACGTGGCTGACCGCGTCATCTTCATGGACGACGGTGTCATTGTGGAGCAGGGTCCGGCACATGACGTGATCGAGCACCCACAAAATGAGCGCACCCGGCAGTTTCTCGCCAGCTACAATAAGCAAAGTCTCTGATTTTTATACAATTATGATGAGTATGTGCAATCCATTTATTTTGCATATACTCATCATTTTTTGCATATTTCTTGCTTTGATTTCTCGTTTTATACATATTGACGGTCATTTTTTTAAAATCGTTCCAAGGATTGTGCAATATTTTTTCAAACAGGGGTTGATTTTTATTCATTCCATGTGTATACTTAGCACCATAAAGAACGCCCCCGACACAGGGCAGTAAAAACAGGAGGAAACCAAAATGAAAAAGATTCTCGCTATTGCATTGTGCCTGGTCATGGTGCTGAGCATGGCCGCCTGCGCCAGCAAGCCGGCCACGACCGATACCCCCGCACAGGATGCTAACCCCGCAGCCGAAGCTCCGGCCGCCGAAACCCCCGCCGCCGAGGAAGAAACCCCGGCCGCCGAAGACGAAACGCCCGCTTTCACCACCGTTGTGGAAGGCAAGCTGACTGTCGCCACCTCCCCGGACTTTGCTCCGTATGAGTTCTACGCCATCGACGAAAACGGTGAGCCGCAGCTGGCTGGCTTCGACCCGGCTCTGGCACAGTACGTTGCGGATTACCTTGGCCTCGAGCTCGAGATCATCCCCATGGACTTTGACGGCGTTCTGGCCGAGCTGGCCAACGGCACGGTCGACTTCGGCATGGCGGGCCTCTCTCCCTCCCCCGAGCGTGCAGATGCCATGGAATTCTCGGACATTTACTACGCAAGCAGCCAGGCTTTCCTCTGCACCAAGGCAAATGCAGACAAGTTCCCGGATCTGGCTTCCGTCAATGACCCCTCGCTCTCCATCGGCGTGCAGACCGGCTCCATTCAGGTCGGCCTGGCTGAGCAGTACAGCGCCGACACTGACATCGTGCAGCTGACAAAGGTCACCGACATCATCGCTGAGCTCATCGGCGGCAAGCTGGATGGTGCTTATGTTGAGACCGCCGTTGCGCAGAGCTACGCTGAAAACTATCCTGAACTGTATGTTGCTCTGGAGGTTCCGTACGATGTAGAAGGCTCCTCCATCGGCATCACGAAGGGCAACGCCGGCCTGCTCGCGGCTACCAACGAAGCCATCGCAGCCGCCCTGGCTGACGGCAGCATGGATAAGTTCGTCGCTGAGGCAAACGAACTGGCCAGCGGCAATGTCTACGAAGGCCTGCTCGACAACTACGAGGGCTGATCGCTCACACACATCAACCTGCCCGATCCTCCCCGCAATGGGGAGGATTTTGGGCGCTGAACAGAAAGGGGAAAACCGATGCTTTCCGCCGCAAAATTCCAAAAGGTCTTTCAATATATGACCCTGTTCTGGCAGGGCGTTGCCTGCACCGTGTCGCTTTCCGCGCTGACGGTCCTGTTTGGTTTCATTCTGGCTCTGCTGCTGGCCGTGGCACGCCTGTCCGATCTGAACGTCTACCGCTTGCTGTCCACGAACGCGCAGCGCAAGCTCCAGAACCGCGAGGGCTTTGTTTACGCGCTCAGCCGGTTTAACCCCGTCAAGTTCCTGGCGACCGCCTATGTGGAACTGTTCCGGGCCACACCAATGCTGGTGCAGCTGTTCATCATCTACTACGTCGTATTCGCAAACGTCAGCATTCTGCCCGGCTTCAAGCTCTTCGGCTTCATCCGCTTTGACCGCTTCTTCCCGGGTGTGGTCGCGCTGGCGCTCAACTCCGGCGCGTATCTGTCCGAGATCATCCGCTCCGGCATCCAGTCCATTGACGGCGGCCAGACGGAGGCCTCCAGAAGTCTTGGCATGAGCCAGTGGAAAACGATGCGCTTCATCATCCTCCCGCAGGCCATCAAGAATATCCTCCCGGCCATTGCAAATGAATTTGTCACCATCATCAAGGAATCGTCCATCTGCTACACCATCGGCGTGCAGGACATCATGAGCGCTGTGGCCGCCGTAAAGGGCGCAACGTTCGTCATTGCTGAGCCGCTGGTCATTGCAACGGCGCTTTACTTCTGCCTGACGTTCCCGACGTCCAAGATCATCGCGCATTTTGAAAAGAAGATGAGTGTGGGTGACCGCCGCAACGGTAACGAAACGCCCCACCAGCGGGAGCGCAAGCGTAAGCTGGGCTTTGCCGGCGCAGGTGCGCAGGCCGTTCCCATGGCTGTGACCGAGGAGGATACGCAATGAGCAAAAAACTGATCCAGGTCAAGGACCTGAAAAAATACTATGATCGCGGCGCCATCAAGGCACTGGACGGTGTGAGTGTTGACATTGCGCAGGGCGACGTCATGGTCGTCATCGGCCCGTCCGGCAGCGGCAAATCCACGTTCCTGCGCTCTCTCAACCTGCTGGAAACGCCGACGGACGGCAGCATCGTCTTTGACGGCGTTGACATCACCAAAAAGCGCGAAAAGGGTGCAGACGGTAAAATGCACAGGCTGAACATTGACCAGCACCGCCAGAAAATGGGCATGGTGTTCCAGCATTTCAATCTTTTCCCGCACATGACGATCCTTGACAACATGACCCTTGCCCCTGTGCAGGTCAAGCACATGGAGAAAGCCGCAGCCGAGGAAATGGCCGTAAAGCTGCTGGCGCGCGTCGGCCTTGCCGACCGGGCTGACGCCTACCCCATTCAGCTCTCCGGCGGCCAGAAGCAGCGTGTCGCCATCGTGCGTGCGCTGATGATGGAGCCTGAGGTCATGCTCTTTGACGAGCCGACGAGCGCCCTTGACCCCGAAATGGTCGGCGAGGTGCTGGAAGTTATGAAGGAGCTGGCGCAGGACGGCATGACCATGGTCGTCGTGACGCACGAAATGGGCTTTGCCAAGGAGGTCGGCAACCGCGTGCTCTTCATGGCTGACGGCAAGCTCGTGGAGCAAGGCACGCCGGAGGACATCTTCGACCATCCGCAGAGCGAGCGTCTGCAGGATTTCCTGGCCAAGGTGCTGTAAACCATCACAATATACACGTCAAAGCGGCGTCTGCGCATGGCGCAGACGCCGCTTTTTGGGAGAACTTTATGGACAAACAAGCTTTATTTTCGTATTTGAAAGAAAACGCATCCCTGTTCACGCAGCTCAGCGATGACATCTGGGCGCACCCGGAGCTGTCGCTGCGCGAATTCGGCGCCATGGAGCGCTATTGCGCTATCCTGAAAAAACTGGGCTTCACCGTAGAAACCGGCATTGCCGGCGTGGCAACAGCCTTTTCCGGCACCTTTGGTTCCGGCAGGCCTGTCATCGGCATCTTGGGCGAATACGACGCGCTGGACAGTCTGTCGCAGGAGGCCAATGCGCTGGAGCGCAAAGAATGTGTCCGCGGCGGTGCAGGCCACGGCTGCGGGCACAATTTGCTCGGCGCCGGCGCGCTGGCGGCAGCTGCCGCCGTTCAGTATGCGCTTTCTCAGCTGCCGGAGGGCAGCGGCACGATCATCTTCTATGGCTGCCCAGGTGAAGAAGGCGGCGCCGGCAAGGCATTCATGGCCCGCGCAGGCGTATTCAAGCAGCTGGATGCAGCGCTCACATGGCACCCCGAGGACGTGAATGAGGTCGTCACCGGCCGCTGTCAGGCCTCCTATCAGATCGAGTACAAGTTTACCGGCACAGCGGCGCACGCAGCCGGCTGCCCCTATCTTGGCCGCAGCGCGCTGGACGCTGTCGAGCTCATGAACGTGGGCGTGCAGTTCCTGCGTGAACACATCCCGCCGTATCACGGCATCCACTACGCCATCACCGACGCAGGCGGCCTCTCGCCCAACGTCGTGCAGCCGCGCGCGCAGGTGCTGTATATGCTGCGGGCCGACAGCGTGCCAAGCATCCTGCAGCTGGCCGCGCGCGTAGACCGCATTGCACAGGGTGCGGCCCTGATGACGGACACCACCGTCGCAAGCCGCTTCATTGACGGCACAGCGGACACTCTGCCAAATAAAGCGCTGGAAAAGCTGGCCTACGAAAACTTTGCCGCCGCCCCGCTGCCAGACTACACGCCCGAGGAGCGCAGCTTCGCTGAACAGCTCTCCAAAACATACGAGAAAGCCAAGCTCCCCGGCTTTGCCACAACACACGACGATGCCATCCGCGACTTCGTGCAGGCGCAAACGCAAAACAACACCTGTGCCATCAATGCTTTCCTCATGCCGCTGTACCATTCCGCCGCCATCGAGCCCGGCTCTACAGACGTCGGCGACGTCAGCCGGCAGACGCCGACCGTGCAGATCCACACTGCTGCATGGCCAAACGGTACGCCGGGCCACAGCTGGCAGGCCGTCAGCTGCGGCAAATCCGGCATAGCCCACAAGGGAATGCTGCTGGCTGCGCGCGTGCTGGCTGGTACGGCATGGGATCTGTTCACAAAACCGGATGTGCTGGCTGCCGCCCGCACGGAATTTGAAGGATCCGGCAGCGGCTATGTCTGCCCCATTCCGCCGGATGCTGCGCCTGTCATCGCCGGCGAAACCATGCTCTGATCCCCGCCCCGCCCGGTTTTCCGGTGCGGGGCTTTTCTTTTTGCGGCGTATCTGTTATACTGACATTTTAGAAGCACCGAAACGGAGGGATGCACCATGCCCGAATTTCTGCCCGTGAGCCGGGCCGATATGGACGCGCGCGGCTGGCAGCAGTGCGATTTTGTCTATGTCATCGGTGATGCCAATGTCGACCACCCCTCCAATGGCCACGCCATCATTTCGCGTGTGCTGGAGTCCGCTGGCTACAAGGTCGGCATCATCTCTCAGCCGAACTGGAAAGACCCGGCGTCCATCGCCGCGCTCGGCGCGCCGCGGCTCGGCTTCCTCGTGTCCGGCGGCAACATGGACTCTATGGTGAACCACTACTCCGTGTCCAAAAAGCACCGCCAGACCGACGCCTATACCCCCGGCGGCGTCATGGGCAAACGCCCGGATTATGCCGTGGTCGTCTACTGCAACCTCATCCGGCGCACGTTCAAAAACGTGCCCATTCTCATCGGCGGCATTGAAGCCAGCCTGCGGCGGCTGGCACACTACGATTACTGGTCCGACAAGCTCAAGCGCTCCATCCTGCTTGACGCACAGGCCGACCTGCTGCTCTACGGCATGGGCGAGCGCGCCGTTGTGGAGGCCGCGAATGCGCTGAACGACGGCATCGACATCCGCGACCTGACATGGATCGACGGCACGGTTTTCCGCACCAAGGCCCCGGACGACAGTGTGCCCGCCATCCGCCTGCCGGACCATGCCAGCCTTGTGCAGGACAGGCGCAAATATGCCGAGAGCTTTTATCTGCAATATACAAATACCGACCCGTTTTCCGCCAAGCGGCTCATCGAGCCTTATGGTCCGCAGGAATTTGTGGTGCAGAACCCGCCCCAAAAGCCGCTTTCGCAGGCTGAGATGGACGCTGTCTACGCGCTCCCCTATTGCCGGACCTATCACCCCAGCTATGAAAAAGCCGGCGGCATGCCGGCCATTTCTGAGGTACGCTTCAGTCTGGTGTCCAACCGCGGCTGCTTTGGCGCGTGCAGCTTCTGCGCTCTGACGTTCCATCAGGGCCGCATCATCCAAACGCGCAGCCACGACTCCATTGTGCAGGAAGCCGAGCGTATGACGCACGAGCCGGACTTCAAGGGCTACATCCACGACGTCGGCGGCCCCACGGCAAACTTTCGCCAGCCCGCCTGCAAAAAGCAGCTGACAAAGGGCGCGTGCCCCAACCGGCAGTGCCTGTTCCCCACGCCGTGCAAAAATATGGACGCCGACCACGCAGACTACCTCGCGCTGCTGCGCAGGCTCCGTCAGCTGCCGGGCGTCAAAAAGGTGTTCATCCGCAGCGGCATCCGCTTTGACTATCTGCTGGCCGACCGGTCGGACGCGTTTTTCCGGGAGCTCGTGCGCTATCACATCTCCGGCCAGCTCAAGGTCGCGCCGGAGCATGTGTCCGACCGCGTGCTCGCCGTGATGGGAAAGCCGCGCCACAGCGTGTACCTCCAGTTCCTCGACCGCTATCAGAAAATCAACGAGCAGGAGCACAGAAAGCAGTTCGTGGTGCCGTATCTCATGTCCTCGCACCCCGGCTGTACGCTTCGTGACGCCGTGGAGCTGGCGGAATATCTGCGCGATACGGGCCACCACCCCGAGCAGGTGCAGGATTTTTACCCCACGCCGTCCACGCTCTCCACGGTCATGTATTACACGGGCCTGGACCCGCGCACGATGCAGCCGGTGTATGTGCCGAAAAATCCGCACGAAAAGGCGATGCAGCGGGCGCTCATGCAGTACCGCGACCATAAAAACGATGCCCTTGTGCGCGAGGCGCTGGAAAAAACGGGACGGCTCGATCTGATCGGAAACGGCCCCAAATGCCTCATCCGCCCGCGCGGCGGCGGCAAAAGGGCGGCCCCCGGTAAAGCATCCAAACCCAAAAAAGCCGCCAAGCCAGCTGCAAAGCAGCCCGCAAAACCGGCCGGAACGGGGCAAAGGGTACCCAAAAAGCCCGCCCGAACGGGCGGTCATCCGCGCCGCCGGTAAGCCCCGCGCGGTCTATTCTCCCGTCTGCGCACATATAGTCTCCCATACGAACTGAATGAGGTGGGAGAATGGAACATACGGTCAACCGGGTCATGCTCCGCGGGACGCTCGCGGCGCTGCCCGCGTTTTCGCACGAAAACCATACGCGCAGATTTTATCGCTTTGCGCTGGAGGTGCCGCGTCTGTCCGGCGCGCAGGATCTGCTGCCGGTCACGCTT
>CAKTXB010000058.1 GCA_934630555.1 uncultured Oscillospiraceae bacterium | reverse complement strand
TGACCGGCACGTTCAGGTTGACATCGCACTGCAAAAACTCCATGATCTGCGCCGCCCGGCGGTCAAGCGCTTTCCAGTCGACGAAAATGCCTGCCTTTTTTTCATAACGGCCGATAAACAGATTTTCTACACCGGTCATATCCTCCATCAGCGTAAATTCCTGATGAACGATCGCGACGCCGCGGCGCTGCGATTCCCGGATGCCGTAGGTCCCAAGGTCGATTTTTTCACCTTTGATGTAGAGTTCGCCCTTTGTCATGCGGTTTTCACCGGTGATGCACTTGGACAGCGTTGATTTGCCTGCGCCGTTTTCGCCGACGAGCACGTGGCATTCTCCGGGCATCAGCGTAAAATCCACGTCGGACAATGCTCTGACACCGGGAAACTCCATGGTGCAGTTTTTTACTTCGACCAGCGGTGTGCGTGTTTCGGACACGGTGTTAACATTCGTGTTAATGGCGCTCAGCCTCCTTTTTATAACCACAGCCAGCCGAGCGCTTCCACGCCCGAGCAGATGATCTGATCGTCGGGGTGCTGCGGATCTCTGATGTTGTGGATGAGTCGTTTCATTTCGTGATATGGGAACATACAGCTGCCGACGCCGGTCTGACGAACGGGATTGATGTCAAAGAACATTTCTTTCACGATGTCAAAATCCCGTTCATTCAAATCAAGGATCTCATCCAGAATGGCGTCTTTCTTGTCGGGATCGGTCTCCCGTTCATACCGGAGCGAGGCCAGCGCCATATCGTAAATGATGTCGTTTCTGCGTTCCGCATTGCTCCAGCGGTCAAAATGCGGCAGCCAGGGGCGCAGCTCCGGATCGCTGTAGGCTCTGAGCTGCAAATGCCGGATGATCGCCATCAGCTCGGGATGACGCTTCTTGGCCGCAAGAATGGTGGGCACGTCGTCTTCGCAGACCTTGTTTTTCTGGAACGGGAACGGCGTGGTGTAGAGCGGGATCTGGCTTTCGTGAATGGTGAGCATGTTTTTCATCACATACAGCACATCGTCCGCCAGATCGCCGAAATTCAGCCGGCACGCTTCCTGATAGAATTCCTCTTCCTCCATCTGCGAGCCCCAGCCGTAGTTGCCGTGCGCAAACAGGTGCATGGGCAGGCCGTACCATTCAAACATAAAGCCATTGATCCCATGCACGCCGCGGGCAACACTGCCCTTATGCTGGCGAATATCCGTTTCAATGACCTGCTCGTTTGCCTCGTCCTCATAACGGAGCATGTTGCTCTTGAAGGTACGGTACAGACGGCCCATGGTGGAGGTGATGGAGTTGGATTCGGTGTCGCGCCCCCAGATGTTGTCTTTTCCGAACGCATCGCACCACTTGTCGAACTCTCCTTCCGGCACATACAGGCCGGGCGCCCAGAAGAGCTTGATGTCCTTGGGCATGGATTCGACACAGTGCTTCAAAAACGCCGGATCTTTTTCCAGTGGCGGCTGCCGGAACGCGCGGATGCCGATCACAGCGTCAGGATTGATCTCGTGTACGGCTTCAAAGATCTGGTTGAGCAGCTCCATATTGGCCATGTGCTTTGCTTCGCCGGGTGTTTTGGTCACCGCGTGATACTTGCGGCGGCATTCGTCGCATTCACAGAACCAGAAGCCCTCTTCACTTTCCTCCAGCGTGTAGCCGTCAAAGCCCAGGCGGGCGATCTGCCGCATGGATTCCAGAATATATTCCCGCGTGCCGGGGTAACTGAGGCAAAGCGAGTCAAAGTCATTCAGGAAGCCCTGCCGTGCAGGCGGTTTCATCCTGGCTTCGGGATGCTTGATGCTGTAGGCTCCATTGTAGGAGTTCAGGCCGACATAGGCAAAAATTTTGACCTCGAGCTGATGGGCAAGCGCAATGAATTTGTCGAGGAACGGCTCTTCCAGATTCGGATGCGTATAGCGCACGGTCAGCCAGCGGCGGTTTTCGGCATTCCAAATTTTCATCGGCACATCGCGAAGCGATGTTTCCGGATAGCCGGGCATATCAAACGGCCAATAGCCGTACATTACAAGGTTAAACTGATTGATCTTGTTATCCAGACAGATATTCAGATATTCGACCCATTCCTCATAGCCCCACAGCTGGCTGTCAAAGCCAAGGCGGCCATAGCCAGCATACCAGGAGAAGGTTTGGGCGATCGCGCGGGTCTCAAGCGAGGGATAATCGGTGATCTCACACAGCGGCAGTGTGTAGCCGCCATCACATTTGCTCAGAAGCTGTTTTACGGAGGTCAGCGCATGGATCAGACCGGCCCGGTGCGCATAATAGATCGTCAACTCAGCTTGCGAAATATCGAGGCAGTAACCCTGCTTTGCATACAGCGCGGGATCATCCACCTGCTTTTTCGGAAGCTCCGGTACGATCCGAACAGACAGCGCATTGCTGTTTGCCGCAGTATCAAGCGTGATGTCCTTACGATTCCAGAAACGCAGGCGCGCCAGTGCAAGCGCTTCGTTTCCGGCTGCATTGTCAGGAAAGCGCATAGCACGGAACACCTGCGTCCGGCCCTGCTTTTCTACGACGTGTTTTGCCTCGGGCAGTAATAGAATCATCTTATTCCTCCAAAATCCGAAGAGCTGGTTGGGGAGCAAGCTCCCCAACTAGCTTTCCTGCGTTGCACGTTGTTTCGGCTGCCTTTCGGCAGACTAGATCGCCTTAGCCAAGCCAGCCCCAATCCTGCCATGCATAGTCGCCGATGTTGGCGGGCGTGATGGCTTCGGGTTCGGGAAGATCATACTTGTCGGGCAGGGTCTCGCCCAGCACCAGCGCATGGTACATGGCGTCCGTTGCCTGATAACCAAGCACGACGGGATCCTGCAGCACTTCGCCAAGCCATGCATCCGTGCCGTTCTGGATCCAGGTCAGAACGTCAATATCGCCGGCAATGCCGATGAACTTGATCTCGGTGCGGCCCTGTGCGACAGCTGCATTGTAAGCGCCGACGACTTCTGCGTCGTTGTGGCCGCAGACAACGTCGATCACACTTTCACGCTGCAGGACGTTCTCAACGAGGGTCTGCGCGGAGTCACGGTTGTGCGCGCCGGTGTCGCCTTCGTCAATGATCTTGGCGTTCGGGAAGGCTGCCAGGACGGTTTCGGCAAAGCCGTCATAACGGTCCTGAGAAACCTGACCGGAGGTAGGAACGCTGATGTACAGGCAGACCGGGTCATCCTTGCCCAGCGTCTTGAGATATTCGACTGCCACTTCGCCGGCCTTGACGCCGAGCGCCTTCATGTCGTGGCCGACGAACGTGGACCAGACCTTGTCGGATTCATTGGTATATTCCTGTGCGTAGTCGCCGATCACAAACGGGATGCCGTTCGCGACGTTTTCCTTCATGGTGGGGATCGCGGAGGAGGCGTCAGCCGGGAAGAGGATAATGCCATCCGAGCCGGCCGCGATCATGTTTTCCACATTGGTCAGCATCGTCTGCACATCGGAGCGGGAATCTTCAAAATCAAAGGTGAAGTTCACGCCGTATTCCTCGCCGTGATCTGCCATCCAGTTGTTGCAGCCGTCAATAACGCCCTGATACCAGGTGTAAGCGGTCAGCTCCATGATGGAAACGCCGATCTTATAATCTTTCTTTGCGGCATCGGCTGCTGTGTCTTTGGTCGATTCAGCCGGGGTCTCTTCGGGGGTGGTTTCTGCAGGAGTCTGGGTCGCGGGGGTCTGTTCTGCGGGAGCTTCGGTGTTGGCAGTGGATGCGCAGGCCACGAGGCCGAGAAGCATCACAACAGCCAGAAGCAATGCGATCAGTTTTTTCATTTTTGTCCTCCTAAATGTTTTATTGATTCAATGGAACAGTGTCCATAAAATCCGTAGGAAATGTGCGGCCATTTCAGTCAGGCGCGGCTTGCGGCGCGCGCCTGTTGCGCGCACGCCCGATCCAGACAGCGGTACAGGATGGAATCGAGCTTGTCAAACACGTGGTCGTACAGGATCTCCATATCGAGCACCTGCTGGAAATAGACCAGCGACAGCTGCCGTGCCGGATCGATCAGGATATGCGCGCCTGCCGCGCCGTCCCAACCGAAAACACCTTTGCTCTGCGCCGTGCCATCGCCAAGGCTTGTGCGGACGCCGAAGCCGTAACCATAGCCGGGCCGTGTGCATCGCTTGCGGAAATCCAAAAGACTTTGCCCTTCCAGCCGGTTTTGCCGGAGCTGCTCGATGGAGCGTGCGGAAAGGATCTGCGCGCCGCTGCAGCCGGTGCCGCCGCAGGCCATTGCATCGGCAAAACGGACATAATCATCCAGCGTGCTGCACAGTCCGCCGCCGCCGCTCTCATAGAGCGGCGTGAGCCTGCAGAAGTTTTCAGAGTTCGTTCGGCTGATCGAGCCGTCCGCCTGCTGCCGATACTGCGGTGCAAGCGGCGGCGCTTTCTCGTTGGGGGAAAAGCCGGTATGCAGCATCCCGAGCGGCCAGAACAGCTTCTCCTGCATCCACCGCCCAAGCCTGACACCGGACGCGGCCTCCATGACAGCACCCAGAATATCCAGGCACAGGCTGTACTGAAAATGACTGCCCGGTTCAAACAGCAGCGGCTTTTCGGCAAACGCGGCGGCAATGCGGAGCGTGTCAGCGGCGCTGTTTTTCTGCCGCAAGAGCTCCTGCACAGCGGGCGGACGCAGATCATAATCGAAGCCGCCCTGCATGGTGAGAAGATGCCGGATCAGAAGCGGCGTCTGCACGGGGCGGGGCGCTCCGCTTGCATCGAGCACACGCAAATGCGCATATTCCGGCAAATAGCGGCTGACCGGATCGTCCAGCTGGAATATTCCAGATTCGACCATCTGCATGGCCGCCGCTGCGCAGACTGGCTTTGTTGCGGAATAGATCCAGAATGAGGCGCCGCGGCTTTTTTCCTGTGCAGCTGCGTCCTGACCGCATGCACAGGAAAAAAGCCTCCGGTGTGCCTGCGTCACCACGCAAAAGCCGGCCGGGATGTGCAGCTGCGCCGCAGCTGTATGCAAAAAATCGGCAAGCTCTGTCCAATCCATATCACACGTATTTATTCGCAATAGCCCGGCGTCGTGTAGAACGCGACCTCGCGCGTTTCTGCACGGCCGTATTGCGCGACGATCGGGCAGCTGCTTTCCAGCATAATGGCGTACTGCTCTCCGATCTTTGCAGTGTGCGCACCAAAGTCTGCCGCGCGATTCGTGCGCAGGCAGCGGACGCGTTTCGCTCCGACCTGTACCGGGAAGCTCACCGGGTCACGGTCCTCGTAAAGCAGCGTGATCGTGACAGCGGCTGTTTCACCTGTAACGTTTGTAATGATGATCGACTCATGACCGGGGATCATATTGACGCCCTCGGGCGGTAATTCTGCATCCGGAAAGATCCACACCTTTTTTCCATACTCTTTCATACCATGAAGCCTCCAGTCAATCTTTCGTGGGTGCGATCAGGCACCTGTTAAAATTATATTAAGACAGGCGATGCAGAATCGTCAAGCAAAGCAAATAAAATCAGTGTAAAATAAATTGTAACGTTTTACTAAACATAAACTAATTCGTGACAATTCACAAAAAATCCTGTATAATCATCGTACGAAAACACGAAACCCAAGAATTTTTAGCAACTATCCATAAAAACGGAGGAATATAATGGCGACTATACGCGATGTTGCACAAAAGGCGGGCGTTTCCGTTGCAACGGTTTCCAATTATCTGAATGCCTCAAAACCGGTCAGTCATGCGGTGAGCGAGCGGATCAAACTGGCCATTGAAGAACTGCATTACACGCCCAATACGGCCGCAAGGAATCTGCGCGAGCAGAAAAATCACGAGGTCGGCGTACTGCTGCCAAACCTGGATGATCCATATTACGTGCAGATCTTTCAGGGCATTGAAAAGGCGTTTTCCAGCAGCGACTACTTTTTGAACATTGCGTTTTCCGACGACGTGCCGGAACTGGAGCGCGCTGCGCTGGAGGGCTTTTCCAGCAAGCAGATCTGCGGGCTGATCCTTGTTCCCTGTCAGCTGGATGCCTGGAAATACTATTACGACCGCTTTACCTCCAAGGGCTGCCCGATCGTCATGATCGACCGGCGCATCAAATCACTGGACGCCAATTACGTAACGGTCGACAGCGAGACCTCTATCCGGCAGCTGGCCTCTGCACTTTTACGGCAGGGATCTCATGCGATCCATCTGTTCTGCGGCACAGAAGGATTCACGTGTGAGGATAACTGCGTGGCTGCGTTCCATGCTGCACATGCGCAGGCGGGCGCAGTACTTCGCACAGAGCAGATCTTGCGTGCCCCCATGAGTAAGGAGGCCGCGTTTTCACGCACGGTGAGCCTTTTGCGCAGCCAGCGTCCGGACGCCATCATTACCACATCGTCGCTTTTGGCGTCCGGCGTCATTGAGGCGCTTCATCTGCTGGGCTTTTCCACTGAGGATATTCCGGTCCTGACGCTTGGAGAAGAGCATTGGAATCGCTATACACAAACGTTTGCGTCTTTTTCCACCTCAAGGCCGGCCATCAAGGCTGGCGATATGGCGGCAAGACTTCTGCTGGGGCAGATCATCTCGCCTCTGCGTGATACGGAGCAGGCTGTTCTGCACGATAACGCCCTGCAAAGCAATTTGCTCCGCTCGAGCCTGTTTACCCATAAGCAGCCGCTGGCACGCTGCTCCGGCAGTGAGAAGCTGCGCATTTTGCTGTTGGATAATCCGTCAGTACATCTGTTTCAGGGTCTGATCCGCAATTTTGAACAGCTCAGTGGAATTCAAACAGAGATCCGGTTTCTGCCGCATCATGCGATTTTTGACCAGATCCGC
Source organism: uncultured Oscillospiraceae bacterium (assembly GCA_934630555.1). Lineage (GTDB taxonomy): Bacteria > Bacillota > Clostridia > Oscillospirales > Oscillospiraceae > CAG-170. The sequence continues at coordinate 3,220 of CAKTXB010000058.1, read as the reverse complement.
AACGATGCGATGCACTATGATGTCACGATGTATGACATTCCCTGGCTGCCGCTGCTGGCCGGAGATGTTCTGGATGACTTCACCAATGAGCTTGACGGCTTTGATACCTCTCAGTTCTTTTCAAATTGCTTTCAGCACTTTGGGGCATTTCGCGGCAGGATCTATGGCATTCCGTTTATGTATGCGCCGCAGATGCTCTACTATCGCAAGGATCTGTTTGGCGATCCGGTCCTGCGGGCGGAATTTGAGCGGGAAACGGGCGCAAGCCTGCGGCCGCCGCTGACACTGAAGGAATACAATGCCGTGGCCGCTTTCTTTACCCGCAGCACCAATGCAGTTGACTATGGCGTATCCGTTGCAGCGGCCTATAATGAGTGCTTTGCACCGGAGCTTTACTTCCGTCTGCACGCCTTTCAGAGCCAGATCCTTGGCGATGACGGACGCTCAGCCTTTGACAATCCCCAGACGCTCAAGGCCTATATCAATTTCCGTCGCACCATCCATCTGGCAAAGCCGGACTATTTGCAGGCGACGGATGTGTCGATCGTCGATGATTTCCTGCGCGGCGATACGGCCATGCTGATCACATACCCCGCATTTTTGACCAATGCTACAGATCTTCGCAGAAGCAGCAGCTCGATCGGATGCAGTCTGGCACCGGGGCGGCGGCCGCTGCTTGGCGGATGGAGCTTTGGCATCAGCCGCAAGAGTTGCCAACGTCAGCAGGCGCTGGCGTTCCTGCGCTGGACCTGCGATGAGAGCATCAGCAACTACTTCACCATCATGGGCGGGCAAACGGCCATCTCCAACACCTATACAAATGACGAGATGGTCAAGCTCTATCCATGGCTTCCGCTGTACTTCAAGACGTATCCCAACACACAGCCGCAGGTCCAGTTTTCCTTTCCGGATGGCCGGCCGATACCAAGCAAGCAGATCGACGATGTGTTGTGCAAATGGGCCTATAAGTGCCTGATCTACAACATGGACATATCTTCCGCCATTGCTGCGACCGATCAGGAGCTTACACAGCTGCTGACGCAGACATAGGATCAGGACGCAAAAAGCGCCCGCATCGTGACAGACACGATGCGGGCGCTTTTGCAGGATGAGCGCCGGAACGGCAGTGCGCAGTGCGGCGATTTGTTCACAGCGGCATTTTTTTGATTTTTGCAAACGCGCGGGGATATTGCTTCGGCGCTGGTGCGATCTTATCAATGACGACCACGCGGTGCGTCGTATCCGCCACGGGATATGCACGGATCTCCCGCACCCGGCCGCCGAGGGTGCGGATGGCGCGCTGGGCCTCATCGACCTCTTCCTGCGCAAGCGCGCCTTTCATGGCGAGAAACTGCCCGCCCACGCGCACATACGGCAGGCACAGTTCAGCCAGGATGTTCAGCCGCGCCACGGCGCGTGATGTGGCCACGTCATACTGTTCCCGACGATGCAGCACATATTCCTCGGCCCGCGCGGTGACGATCTCCGCCTCCACGCCGAGCTGCGGCAGAAGCTCCTTCAGCCAGTTCATACGCTTTGCCAGGGAATCGAGCAGTGTCAGACGAATGCCGGGCTCGGCGATTTTGAGCGGCACACCCGGAAAACCCGCCCCACAGCCGATGTCGATGACGCTTTTTCCGGCCAGCTCCGTCACGTCCAGCAGCGCCAGACTGTCCAGAAAATGCAGCTGCGCCACGGCGGCGGGGTCAGTGATGGCTGTGAGATTCATGACCTGATTTTTCTCCAGCAGCGCCGCGCCAAAGGCGCAGAGCGTATCCGTTTTCTGCGCGTCCAGCGCATGCCCCTGTGCTTGCAGTCCGGCTTGCAGTGTCTGTTTCATGGCAATACCTCAATAAAAAAGTGGGAAGCGCCCAGCGCTTCCCGCTTGTGGGGCAGCACCGCGCAGCTTGGCAAAATGCGTCGGCAAGATCACGCGGTGCTGCCGCTGTATCCAAATTACTTCTTCATTGCAACAGCTTTTTTGGCCTTTTCCACAATGCCGGCCGGCGTGATGCCGTAGGCTTCCAGAACAGCAGGGGCTTTGCCGCTGCGGCCAAATTCGTCGTTCACGCCGTGGCGCACAACGGGCACCGGGTATTCTTCACCCAGCAGCTCGGCGACTGCCGCGCCGAGGCCGCCGAGGACGTTGGCTTCTTCCGTTGTGACGATGGCGCCGGTTTCCTTGGCCGCCTTCAGAACGAGCTCCTTGTCGAGCGGCTTGATGGTGTGCATATCAAGGACGCGGGCGCTGATACCATCGGCTGCCAGCAGGTCTGCCGCCTGCAGGGCCATCTGGACATTCATGCCGACGGCAATGATGGTCACATCCGTGCCGTCGCGCAGGGTGACGCCCTTGCCGATCTCAAACCTGTAGCCCGGGATGGAATCCGTAACGGTCTCCACAGCCAGACGGCCAAGGCGCATATAGGCCGGTCCGTCATAGTTCACGAGCGCTTCCACAGCCGCGCGCATTTCGTTGCCGTCGCACGGGCAGAGCACGGTCATGCCGGGGATGGCACGCATGATGGCGAAGTCCTCGATGCACTGATGCGTTGCACCGTCCTCACCGACGGACAGGCCGCCGTGGCTGCCCACGACCTTCACGTTCAGGTGCGGATAGCAGACGGTGTTGCGGACCTGCTCCCAGGCGCGGCCCGCTGCGAACATGGCAAACGTGTTCACGAACGGCTTATAGCCGCACAGGCTCATACCGGCGGCAACGCCGACCATATTGGCCTCGGCAATGCCCATGTCAAAGAAACGCGCGGGGCAGGCTTCCTTGAAGAACTTGGACATGGTAGCGCCGGCCAGGTCTGCGTCAAAGCAGACGAGCTCCGGATATTTTTCAGCCAGCGCGGCCAGCGCGCGGCCATATGCTTCACGAGTTGCAATTTTCTCAGCCATTTCTCAGCCCTCCAGTTCCTTGATGACCGCTTCCAGCTCCGCCTTGGCGGTGGCGAACTGCTCATCGTTGGGTGCTTTGCCGTGCCAGCCGGCGTTATTTTCCATAAAGCTCACGCCCTTGCCCTTGATGGTCTTGGCGAGGATGACCGTGGGCTGGCCCTTTGTGGCGGCAGCCTCTTTATAGGCGGCGTCGATGCTTTCAAAGTCATGGCCGTCGCACGTTACGACGTGCCAGCCGAAGGACTCGAACTTCTTATCCAGCGGCTCGGTGGGCATGACGTCCTTTGTGGCGCCGTCGATCTGCAGGCCGTTGACG
>CAKTXB010000057.1 GCA_934630555.1 uncultured Oscillospiraceae bacterium | reverse complement strand
TGCTGACTTTTTTCTGGCAAGGCAGAAAAAAGTCAGCCGCCGGAGGCACGGTTGCGGTGTGGCACACACCGAGGAACAAGCGGTGACGGGCGCTAGCCTGCCGATTTCGGCAAGATCCGCCGGAGGCACAGGAGCAGTGTTGCAAACACTGAGGAAAGAACGGTGGGCAAGCGCCCACCTGCCGACTATGGCAAATCCGCCGGAGGCACAGTCGCGGTGGCGCGGCCACCGGGGAAAAAGCGGAGCCCCCGCACCGATCAAACAAAAAATCCATTGTGGGATCTGCCGAAATTTCACCCCGTTTTTTGTGGGGTTTATCGCATTGACGTTGTGTGAAAAATGGAATATACTTTAAAAAGAACAGCTGATGTGTGTGACGCAAATCAGACACAGCAGCTGGGGCGGCTGCTCCGGGAGAGAGCTTTTCTTTTAGGACAGTTCTGCAAACGTTACCATATCTCCGGAGGGCGGCAGGATGAAGCCTGGTACGCTGAAAGATGTTGCACAAAAGCTGAATATATCGGTGTCTACGGTATCTCGTGTGGTGAACAACAAGGGGTATGTGAAGGACGCGACGCGGGAACGGGTGTTATCGTGCCTGGATGAGTGTCAGTATGTACCCAACGAGATCGCGCGGTCGCTGAAGGCGCAGGAAAGCATGACGATCGGCGTGATCGTGCCGGACATCTGCGAAGTGTTTTTGAGCCGGATCATCAAGGGCATCGACCTGACGGTATCCAAAGCAGGGTATATGCTCATTGTGGCGGACAGCAACGAGAGCAAGCAGGTGGAGCGGCGGTATTTGGACAACCTGTTTCAAAAGCGCGTTGACGCACTGGTCATTGCAACGGTCGACCTGAAGGCACCGAACATTGAACGCTTTGTGAGCCACAACAAGCCGGTCATTTTTATCGACAACCTGCCGCAGCATCGGGATGAAACAACAAAATATGTGATCGTGGACAACCGGCAGGCCAGCCGCATGGCGGTGCAGGAGCTGGTAAAAAACGGCCACCGGCGCATTGCGGTGCTGGTTGGTTCGGTAGAGGAAACAACGGGCGCGGATCGTTTGGCCGGGTATGTGGAGGAACTGAAAGAGAATGATATTCCAGTTGATCCGGCGCTGATCGCCTACGGCAATTTTAAAAAGGACGACGGCTACCGCTGCATGAAGCAGCTGCTGACAGAGCGCGAGGCGCACCCGTTCACTGCGGTGTATGTAACATCAGAAATGATGACCATTGGCGCATTGCAGGCCATTCGGGAGTTTGACTTGCAGGTGGGGCGCGATATTTCCCTCATCGGCTTTGACGTACATGACGATCTGGAGCTTGCAACGCCGAAGATCACCAGCATCCGGCAGCCGGAAATGGAGATCGGCATTCAGACAGGACGGCTGCTTTTGCAGCTGCTGGACCCGGAAAAATGCGATACGCCGCAGAGTACCCAGCGGTTGATGCAGGTATATCTGGAACAGGGCAGCAGTATCGTGTCTATCCACAATTCATAAGGACCGTAATTCAATAACAATCTGTAATCCTTGGCAGCCACATGCGGAGCACAGCGACTTCAAAATATGAGTCAGCTTACAGATTGTTTTTTGATTCCAAAATCTGCAAACGTTGTCAGAAAACGTTTGCAGAAGAAAAATATAGTTGGGGAGGCAGATTTTGTGACGCAAATATTAAAAATGGAGGGGATCTGCAAGTCATTCCCGGGCGTGCGCGCACTGGACGGCGCCGGCATTGAGGTGCTGCCTGGCGAAGTACACGCGCTGGTGGGCGAAAACGGCGCTGGCAAATCAACGCTGATGAAGATCCTGAATGGCCTGCTCCAGCCGGACAGCGGCGAAATTTTTGTGAACGGCACGGCAGTCCATATTCGCAACCCGGCCCACGCACAGCAGCTGGGCATTGCTATGATCTATCAGGAACTGAACCCGGTGCGCGATCTGACTGTGGCGGACAACCTGTTCCTGGGCCGCGAGCCGGTGCGCGGAACGCGTTTTCTGCTGGACAAGAAAGCGCAGAACGAGCGGGCGCAGGAGATGCTGGAAAACTTCGGCCTGAACGTGGATGCACGGACGCTGATGAAAAAGCTGTCCATTGCACAGATGCAGATGGTGGAGATCTTGAAAGCTGTTTCCGGCGGCGCAAAGCTCATCGTCATGGATGAACCGACGTCGTCGCTGGCGGATGAGGAGATCAAGCTGCTGTTTGGCAAGATCCATGAGCTGGTGGCACAGAATGTGGCCATTATTTACATCACACACCGTCTGGAAGAGCTGCCGCAGATCGCCGACCGGATCACGGTCCTGCGGGATGGGCGCTATATCGGCACGTCGCAGGTGGAGGGCCTTTCGCGTGCGGAGATCATTCAGATGATGGTGGGCCGCGAGGTGAGCAGCATCTTCCCCAAGGTGTTCTGCGATCTGGGCGAGCCGGTGCTGGAGGTCAAACATCTCTCCGGCAGGATGTTCCAGGACGCGAGCTTTACGGTGCGCAAGGGCGAGATCCTTGGGTTTTACGGTCTGGTCGGCGCGGGGCGCAGCGAGCTGCTGCGGGCCGTGTTCGGACTGGACGCGCATACCGGGGGCGAGATCGTGCTGAACGGCGAAACATTGGAGATCAAAAAGCCTATCGACGCCATCCAGGCCGGCATCGCCATGGTGCCGGAGGACCGCAAGGAGCTTGGCCTGACGCTCTGCCGCTCCATCCGCGAGAATATCGCGCTGCCGAACTTGCAGAAGTTTGAGGACGGCGTTGTGCTCAACGCCCGGCGCGAGGAAGCTGCGTGCGAGGAAATCGCCAAGAAGCTGTCCGTCAAAATGCACAGCTTGCAGCAGCTGGCGGGCAAACTCTCCGGCGGCAACCAGCAGAAGGTGGTCTTGTGCAAATGGCTGATGCAGACGCCGAAGGTACTCATTCTGGACGAACCGACGCGCGGCATTGATGTGGGCGCCAAAGCGGAGATCCACTCGCTTATGTGTGAATTTGCCAAACAGGGCATGGCCATTGTCATGATCTCTTCGGAGCTGCCGGAGGTCATGGGCATGAGCGACCGGATCCTTGTGATGGGCGACGGACATATCAAAGGGGAATTCAAGATCGGAGAATACTCCCAGAACGAAATTTTGAAATGTGCATTAGGAGGGAATGAAAGTGTCATCAAATAAAACGGTACTTCAGGATCGGAACAACGAGAAGCTGGCCGAGCAGATCCGCAAATATGCGCTCGTGTTCATCATGATCCTCATGTGCGTCGTGTTTGCATTTGCATCGCCGACGTTCCGCAAGCTGGGCAATGTCATCAACATTTTCCGCCAGAGCTCCATCAACGGCATTCTGGCAGTTGGCATGACGCTGGTCATCATCATTGCGGGCATTGACCTGTCCATCGGGCCGCTGTGCGCCATCTCCGGCGTTGTTGCGGCGCTGTGGCTGGAGGCTCATCCCGACAGCGTGGCCATGGCCATTATTTTGGGCATTCTGAGCGCGGGCCTTATGAGCGTGTGGACGGCGCTGCTGGTTGCAAACCTTGGCGTTGCGCCGTTTATTGCGACGCTTTCCACCATGTCGGCGGCCAAGGGGATCGTGCTGGTCGTTGCCGACGGCGTGCCGCACACCATCAAGAACAAGATCTTTACAGCCATTGGAAACGGCTACCTCTGGGATTACACCAAGACGAACCGCATTTCCATTCCCATCCCGGTCATCGTGCTGGTAGTGGTGATCCTGCTGGCGACATTCATTCTGTATAAAACACGCTTTGGCCGCTACATCTACGCTGTGGGCGGCAACGAGAACGCGGCGATCGCAGCCGGCATCAACGTCAAGCGTGTGAAGTTCTGCACGTATGTGCTCAACGGTCTGCTGTGCGGCGTTGCCGGTATCGTACTGGCCTCCCGCATCACCTCCGGCCAGCCGACGGCGGCGGACGGCTATGAAATGGACGCGATTACAGCCGTTATTGTAGGCGGCACAAGTATGACCGGCGGCGTGGGCAAGATCGGCATGACGATCATTGGCGTGCTGATGCTGGCCATTATGGACAACGGCCTGACGATCCTGGGCGTGTCGTCGTATTATCAGAAGATCATCAAAGGTATCATTATTGCAGCCGCAGTATTGATCGATATTAAGACTAAAAAGAACTAAGGAGGACACGAAATGAAAAAACTGATTGCTCTGCTACTCGCGCTTGTCATGGTGCTCGGCCTTGTGGCCTGCGCCGCCAAGACAAACACCACCCCCGCAACGACCGAAACGCCCGCTGACTCCGCAACCGATACCGCGACTGCGACCGAGACCCCTGCCGACACCGAACAGCCCACCGAGGGCAAGGTATGGCGCATTGGCGTCAGCACCCAGTCCTGGGAATACGAGTTCATCAAGAACATGGTCAACGCCCTGAAGGCCATTGACGCCAAGATGGACAACGTTGAACTGCTGCTCTATGACTCTGAGGACTCCATTGAAAAGCAGCTGGGCGACGTGGACAGCATGATCGCGGACGAAGTGGACGGCATTCTGCTCAACTGCCTGAGCTACGAAGGGTGCAGCTCCGCTGTTGAGGCCTGCGAGGCCGCCGGCATTCCGCTGGTCGAGTTCATCTCCTACACCGAGAATGATAACTTCGCCACGTTTGTTGGCACGGACGTGAAGTCCTCCGGCATCATGGCCGGCGAGTTCATTGCCGACGCACTGGGCGGCAAGGGCAATGTCTTTGAAATTCAGGGCATCATTGGCCACACCGCGCAGATCAACCGCGGCGCCGGCATCAAGGAAGCGCTGGACAAGTATCCCGACATCACCATTAAGGAATCGCAGTGCGGCGAGTTCAACAAGGAAACGGCTATGAACATCACCGAGGCCTGGCTGCTGCAGTATGACGTGGGCGAGATCGACGCGATCGTTGCACACAACGACCAGATGGCGCTGGGCGCGATGAACGCCTGCATCGCTGCCGGCCGCCCCGAGATCAAGATCGTGGGCATCGACGGCGACCTGGAAGCGCTGAACGCAGTGGAAGAGGGCACCATGGCCGCCACGATGGTGGACTACTGCGAATATGAGTGCGAGCTGGCTGTGAACGAAATGGTCAGCATCCTGGACGGCAACGAGCCGAAGGGCACGATCTATGCCGACTATGTCTGCGTTTCCACAGCGGAAGAAGCTGCCGAGTGGATCGCAAAGCGTTCGTAATTTACAAATTACAGCGCATCGCAAACAGAATTTAGACCCCAGCCGGGCACGGCCAAGGCCGTGCCCGGCACAGGGGAAGCGTGCCGCTTGAAGCGGCGCCGGAGTGCATCCGACTTCGCTTCAAACGGCAAAAACCAAAACAGATCGGAATAGGAGGAACGTGCAAATGCGGTTATGTATGCCAGAGGTCAAGCGGCTGCAGCAGGGCAATGCTGTGCTGGGCCCGTTTGACAGACTCAGCCTTTTGGTCCAGGATGATTTTCTGGAGAACGCGGCGGAGCTGCTGGATGAGCGGCTTTGGGATATTCCCCGGCTGCGGCAGACAGCGGGCGGTACGCGCCCGGTGCGTCTGCGCGCGGCGCGGCTGCAAAGCGAACAGCTGGCGGGGCTGGATGCCTATGCGCAGGAAATGCTGTGCGCACAGGGCTATTGCCTGCAGATCACAAACGAGCAGATCGAGGTGTTCTGCAACACGAACGCGGGTTTCCAATATGCCATCTCCACGCTCAAGCAGCTTTTGGAGGGGGATGCGGAAAGCGGCTGGCACGTGGACTGCTGCCGTATCCTTGACTGGCCGTCGGTGGAATATCGCAGCCTGTCCACAACGTTTGCGTGGTACGCGGGCTATGGCCGGTTCGGTTTTGATATGCAGCTGTGGGGCCTGGACGAGTGGAAACGATTTTTGCGCATCTGCGCCGACTATAAGATCAACCAGCTGAATCTGTGCCTGTATGGCTACTGGCCGTATGAAATGCCGGAATATCCCGAAACGGTGCTGCGCGGTTTGCGCATGAAGCTGTGGAACGCGGAAAGCGAAAGCTGGGTGGAAACAGAATATCTGCACCCGAATGTGGCCCACGAGTTCCTGCCGGAGCTCATCCGTTACGGCCATGCACTGGGCATCGGCTTCTTTGCCTACATTGGCCTTAACAGCTATTCCGGCGGCTACAGCAACGCGCACCGCGAAAAGCGGATGAAAATGCCGCAGGACAGCAAGTTTATCAATGACTTTGACAGTCTGTGCCTGAGCGACCCCACGACGATCGACTATCTCAAATACTGCATGAAGCGCGTGGTGGACCAGGGCTTTGACGGCATCGACTTTGAAGAGAGCGAAGAGGCGTTCTGGTACTGCGGCTGTGAAGCCTGCAAAAAGACGTTCTGGAAGGGCGCCGAAACGCCGGAGCAGGCGCTGCACAACGCCAACACGTATCTGCTGAAGATCCTTTACGACGAGCTCAAGCGTCTGAAACCGGATATTGTCATTGGCCTGCGCGCGTGGCGGCAGCCGCCGCTGGTGCGCAGTGAGGAGCTCATCCGCTCCATGGTGGAAAGCATCCCGGAGGATGTGGTGCTGTTCTGGGCACCGGGCCAGTATGTGGAGGACAGCGAGTTTGACAAGTGGATCGCTGCGTTTGGCCGCCGGCGCATCCGTGCGCGCGACACCGAGGCCATCGGCTTTGCGGCGGGGCTTGGGCGGCTCATCCGGCCGTTCCGCTTTAACGGCCTGCGGGCGGAGGAAGAGTCCATCACGCAGTATGTGGAGGAGGACATCCGCCAGCACCGCGGCTCAGCTGCGCGCCGCGTGGCAGGCATCAACGGCTATCAGTTTGAGTGGTACGGCTTCTTTATGGCCTTCTTTGCCCATGCCTACTACGGCTGGGGCGGAGAACGTGAGCCGGAGGATTTCTGCCGCTACGCGCTGCGCGCCGTATTTGGGCCGCTGGAAGAGAAGATCTGGGATGTCATGCACAATATGCTGACGATCCATGAGAGCCAGCTGAACCTGTTTGCGCTGGAGTTCCCGTTTGCGCGCAACAAAATTGAAAAACGCGACATTCCGCGCCTGGAGCAGGCCATTGCGGACTATCCGCGGCTGGCGCAGGAGCTGGACGATATTTTGGCCGCCGTGCGCGCCGACGAGCGTCTGCGGGCGTTTGCACCGCACTTTAAGAAATGGCGCGTGTCGCTGGACCGCTGCCGTGTCATTTACGACATGGGTCTTGTGAGCCTGCAATGGGCTGAGGCGGAAGCGGAGGAGGAAAAGCGGCAGTATCTGCTGGAACTGGATGCGCTGAACGAAAAAGAATTTGACATCATCAAGGCGAACTACTTTGACGTGTGCCCCTGCACGCAGACGGGCGTAAAATCGTGCATGATCCCGTATCATGAACTGAAACGAAGCATCCACAACCTGCTTGACCCGGCGCACGCCGATCCAGAGCCGGTGTACTTAGGCGTGGAGTCGTTGGGCTGGCTTTGGGCCTGAGGAGGGCGGCAGATGAGAATTGCGATCGGTTCTTTGCAGTGCGAGGGCAACTCCCTCACGCCGGTTTTGACGCATTTGGAGGATTTTGACCGGGCATATGGCATGGATATGCTGGAAAAGATCCAGATCTCCGAACTGCTGAAGGAATATGACATAGAAGTCGTGCCCACGCTGTACGCGCACGCGCTGCCCGGCGGGCCGGTGGTGAAAGAAGATTTTCTGGAGCTGGCCGAGGGCATTGTAAACGGCATTCCCACAAGCGGCATTGACGGTGTGTGGCTGTATCTGCACGGCGCAATGTGTGTGGAGGAGATCGGCTCGGGCGACACGTGGCTGCTGGAGCGCTTGCGCGAGCGCATTGGCTATGATATTCCCGTGAGCGTGGCCATGGACTTCCACGCCGACAACTCGGACCGTATTCCGGAGCTTTGTAACTGCGTGTGCGCTTTCCGCACCGCGCCGCACGCCGACCGTGTGGAAACACAGCACCGGGCGCTGCGGGCGCTTGTGACGTGCATGGAGAAGAAAATTCTGCCGCGGCCGCAGCTCAGCCGCGCGGCGGTGGTCATTGAGGGCGACGCCGTACTCACGGCGCAGGAGCCGCTGAGATCCATCATGGCCGAAGCCGAGCGCATGGAACGGGAGATCCCCGGGATGCTGAGCGTACAGGTATTCAACGGCCAGCCGTGGATCGACGAGCCGTTCATGGGCCCGAACTTTATTGTAACGCACGAATCGGATACGGCGCTTGCCAAGCAGTGCGCCGACAAGCTGGCACGGATGTTTTACGATGTGCGCCACGAGTTCCGCTTCATGGTGGAGGCTGTCAGCCCGGATGAGGCCATCCGGCGGGCCGTTGCGGCCACGGAAAAGACGGTGTTTTTGTCTGACTCCGGCGACAACACCACAGCGGGCGCGGCGGGTGATAATGCGTTCCTGCTCAACCGTCTGCGTGCAGCCGGCGGCGGAAAGCGCGTGCTCATTGCGGGCATTATGGACAGCGCAGCCTGCGACGCCTGCTATGCTGCGGCGCTTGGCGATACGCTGGAAGTGAACGTCGGCGGGTCGCTCGACCCGCGGAGCGAGTCGGCCACGATCTGCGGCAGGCTCATCCACCGGGGGGATATTCTCTCCTATCAGCACGATAACGGCGGCCCAAGCGCCACGCTGGACTGCGGCGATATGACCGTGGTCATCACGAAAAACCGCGCCTCTATGTGCCGGCCGGATATTTTCGAGTCCATTGACCTGAATTTCACGGACTTCGGCATTGTGGTCGTAAAGCTGGGCTATCTGTTCCCGGAACTGGCGGCCATTGCTGAGCGGTCCATTCTGGCCTTTACGCCGGGCGCGTCCACGGAGCGGCTGGAGGATATGCACATGCAGCACATTCGCCGCCCCATGTACCCACTGGATGACGATTTTCTGTAATCAGCAAATCATTCACCATATAATAACAAATGTAAAGTTGAAAGGAGCTTTATTATGTCGTACTACAATATGGCAGAGACTGAAAAAAGAATTGCAAACATCCGCAAGATCCTGAAGGAAAAGGAGCTTGACGCGGCGCTGGTCTATTTTGATGAACTGAACGTGGCCAACGGCTGGTATCTGACCGGCTGGTGCGGCCAGTTTGAAAAGGGCGCGGTGCTCGTGCCGGTAGAGGGTGAGCCGTATCTGCTGGGCGGCCCGGAATCAGAGCCGTTTGCGCAGATGAACTCCGCCATCACCAAGGTGCGCTGCTTCCCGGTGTTTATGGTGCCGAATGAGGAGTATCCGAACGCCGTGATCATCAACTTTAAGCAGCTGAATGAAGAACTGCGCGCCCAGGGCACGAACCTGCGCCGCATCGGCTTTGTGGGCACGGCCACCATTCCGCACCAGGTCTATGTGGACTTTGCCGCCGGCTTTGAGGGCGTGGAGCTGGTGGACATCACCGATGAATATGAGACCCTGCGCGCTTACAAGAGCCCGTGGGAGGATGAGCAGATCCTGGCTGCCACGCATCTGTGCGACCTGGCCTATGACAAGATGGTCGCGGCCATCCGTCCGGGCGCGTATGAATATGAAGTGGCGGCGGCCGGCGAGGCCATCTGCCGTGCGAATGGCGCAACGAGTTTTGCCTATTCCACCATTGTCGGTTCCGGCGAACGTGCAAAGGCCGTTGTGCCGACGGCCACGAACCGCGTGATGCAGGAAGGCGAGCTGGTCATGATCGGCATTGCGCCGCGTGTGAACGGCTATGCGGGCACAGTGGGCGACATTCTCCCGGTCAGCGGCGTGTATACTCCGCGCCAGAAGGAGCTCATCAACCATCTGCGCGAGGTGCTGCGTCAGACGCAGGCCATCCTGAAGCCCGGTATGTCGGGCCGTGAGCTGGATGTGCCCGGCCGCAAGTATTTTGAAAAGTACGGCCTGATGAAGTATCTTGTCTGCCCGTTTGTGCATTCCATCGGCCTGATGGAGGCGGAATCGCCCTTCTTTGGCCCGAACGGCGACTTTGAGCTGGTGCCGGGTATGACCGTGATGGTGGACGTCAGCTTCTTCGGCCATCCGGAGCTGTACGGCGGCCGCATCGA
>CAKTXB010000056.1 GCA_934630555.1 uncultured Oscillospiraceae bacterium | reverse complement strand
GGGATTTTTGCGTTGCGCAAGACATTTTTTCGCAGGAATACTGACGTATTTCAAGGAAAAATGACGCGGCGCACCGCTAAAAGGTCCGCTGTCCGGGTGCGTTGGGAGTTTTCAGATACACCCTAGACGCAGGGCGGTGTGATGAGCCTGCTGCGTTCCTGTGTGCCCAGTTCCCGGATGCGCTGGACAGGGCTTTGCTTTTTCGCGATGGTTTCTGCCTTTGCGCAGGTTGAAATACGCTTCGACACACCTTTGATCTGCTTTGCCAGTGTGGGTGCTCCGTATATCTATAAACGATGCTTCATCACGACGTTATAACGTATAGTAAGGATGCTCGTTTTTGCCAACTATCTTCATAAGAATTCGGGGCGAAATGATGCTTGCAATGAAGGGCAGAGTGTGATATGCTGATTTTAGTTAGATATATCTAACTAAAAATGTTTTTTAGAAAGTGAGAAACGCGTGGAAGCATTTTATGGAATCCTGATCCCGTTTTTGGGTACGTCACTGGGAGCGGCAAGCGTATTTTTTATGAAAAAGTCGCTGCATGAGTCTGTGCAGCGCGCACTGACCGGATTTGCAGCGGGTGTAATGGTGGCGGCATCGGTGTGGAGCTTACTCATTCCGGCCATTGAGCAGTCAGAACGTTTGGGAAAGCTGTCTTTTTTTCCGGCTGCGGCCGGATTTTGGGTGGGCGTGCTGTTTTTGCTGGCGCTGGACCACATCATCCCGCATTTGCATCGGGGCAGCGGTGAAGCGGAAGGGCCGCACAGCAAGCTGCAGCGCACAACCATGATGGTGTTGGCGGTAACACTGCACAATATTCCGGAGGGAATGGCTGTGGGTGTGGTTTATGCAGGCTATCTTTCCGGCAGTGCGCAGATCACGGCTGCCGGCGCGCTGGTGCTGTCACTGGGCATTGCGATTCAGAACTTCCCGGAGGGCGCGATCATTTCCATGCCGCTGCGGGCAGAGGGGATGTCGAAGCCACGGGCGTTTTTCGGCGGTGTACTGTCCGGCGTGGTAGAGCCGATCGGGGCGTGGCTGACGATTCTGGCTGCGCAGCTGATCGTGCCGGTGCTGCCGTATCTGCTCAGCTTTGCGGCGGGCGCGATGCTGTATGTGGTGGTGGAGGAGCTTATCCCGGAGATGTCTCAGGGAACGCACTCCAATATAGGCACGGTGTTTTTTGCCGTGGGCTTCAGTGTGATGATGGCGCTGGATGTCGCGCTGGGATGAACGAGAAATGGGTATCTGAAAAGCCAATTTTTGTGCAGAATTTTCGAGATGTTTTCTTGCACATTTTTGAAAAATGATGTATATTATGGACGGAAAGTTTACAAAAGGCAATACAGAAAAGTCATGCACGATGTGTGTGGCTTTTTAGAAACGCAGGAGGTTAGAGATATGAAACACATTGGCTTTTTTGCAGCCGGCGTGCTGTTTGGCACGGCTGGCCTGAAGATCCTTGGCAGCCGCGATGCGAAGAAGGTCTATGCCCATGCAACGGCCGCGGCGCTGCGTGCAAAGGACTGCGTGATGGGTGCTGTAACGGCTGTGCGTGAGAATGCAGACGATGTCTACGCCGACGCGAAGGCCATCAATGATGCACGCGCTGAGCAGGCTGCGGCACAGGTCGTGGAGGACGCTTCGGAAGACTGAGCACAGAAATTGCAGAGCCGCCGGGTCGGCGGCTCTTTTTCTCTGGAGGAGTATGCGTATGAAATGTAAGATCCTGCATGAATCACGCGGACGGCTGCGGGTACACATGGCGTGTGCGTCTATGTCGCTGCGCGAGGCGGATATTCTGGAATATTATCTGCGCGCGCTGGATGGCGTGGTGCAGGTGCGCGTGTTTGACCGCACGCAGGATGCGATCATTGAATATACTGGCGCGCGCGAGGCAGTCGTGCGGTCGCTGGCGCGGTTCTCATTCGCGTCGGCGGATGCACAGGCACTGGTGCCGGAGCGCACGGCGCGGGCGCTGAACCGCGAGTTTGAGGACAAGCTGGTCATGACCGTTGCGCGGCACACGTTCTTAAAGGTATTTTTCCCCATGCCGGTACGGGCCGTGATCGCGGCGGTGCGGTCGGTAAAGTATATTTCCGAGGGCCTGCGGGCGCTGTGGCACGGTAAGCTGTCGGTCGCAGTGCTTGATGCCACGGCAGTGACGGTTTCCATGGTGCGCGGCGATTACAAAACGGCGAGCTCCGTGATGTTCATGCTGCGGCTGGGCGAGATCCTGGAAGAGTGGACACACAAAAAGTCTATTTCCGATTTGGCCGAGGCCATGTCGCTCCATGTAGAGCAGGTCTGGTGCAAGGCCGGTGAAACGGAAGTGCTGCGCCCAGTGCGCGATGTGCAGCCGGGCGATTGCATGGTGGTGCGCACGGGAAATCTCATTCCGCTCGATGGCAAGGTCGTATCGGGTGAGGCGACCATCAATCAGGCGTCCATTACAGGGGAATCGCTGCCGGTTCTCAAGCGGGCGGGCAGCTATGTATATGCCGGCACGGTGGCCGAAGAGGGCGAATGCATCGTGCAGGTGGAAAAGGCCATGGGCGGTGGGCGGTATGACCGTATCGTGCACATGATCGAAGAGTCCGAAAAGCTCAAATCCACAGCGGAGGATCACGCAGCACAGCTGGCCGACCGGCTGGTACCGTATACGCTGGGCGGCACGGTACTGACGTATCTGCTGACACGCAATGTGACAAAGATGCTGGCCGTTTTGATGGTGGACTTCTCGTGCGCGCTGAAGCTGGCCATGCCGATCGCCGTGATCTCGGCCATGCGGGAGAGCAGCAGCTATCACATTTCCGTGAAGGGCGGCCGCTTCCTGGAGGCCGTGAGCAAGGCGGATACCATTGTGTTTGATAAGACGGGTACGCTGACGTATGCCACACCGACCGTTGCGCAGATCGTGACGTTCGGCGGACATGAGGAAGCACAGGTGCTGCGGCTGGCGGCCTGTTTGGAGGAGCACTATCCGCATTCTATGGCAAACGCCGTGGTCAATGAGGCCAAGGTACGCGGTCTGTCCCATGAAGAGTATCATTCGCGTGTGGAATATGTGGTGGCGCACGGCATCTCGAGCTTTGTCAATGACAAGCGTGTGCTGATCGGCAGTGCGCATTTCGTATTTGAGGACGAGGGCTGCCACGTTCCGGCGGGGGAGAACGAAAAGTTCCAGAGCCTCCCGGCAGAGTATTCGCACCTGTATTTGTGCATTGCGGGCGAGCTTGCCGCAGTGATCTGTATTTATGACCCGCTGCGCAAGGAAACAAAGGAGGCCATCCGCGCGCTGCATGACTGCGGCATTACGAACGTGGTCATGATGACGGGCGACAACCGCAAAACGGCGCAGTCTGTCGCCGCAGCGGTGGGTGTGGACAAGTTCTACGCCGAGGTGCTGCCGGAGGACAAGGCGGCGTTTATCCGTGAGGCCAGGGCAAACGGCCACACGGTCATCATGGTCGGCGACGGCGTGAACGATTCGCCGGCGCTTTCGGAGGCCGATGCAGGTGTAGCCATTTCTACAGGAGCAGCCATTGCGCGCGAGATCGCGGACATCACCATTGCTTCGGAGGATCTGTTTGAACTGGTAATGCTGCGGCGGCTCTCTGCGGCGCTCATGCGGCGCATTCATGGTAACTACCGGTTTATTGTGGGCTTCAACATGGGCTTGATCGTATTGGGGGTAGCGGACATTCTGCCGCCGACCACGTCAGCGCTGCTGCACAATATGTCCACGCTGGGCATCAGCCTCAAGAGCATGACAAATCTGCTGGACGAGCCGAAAGAAAAGACGTAAGAAACCGCGTAAAAAGCCCCGCGAATGCGTAGCATTCGCGGGGCTTTGCTTACTCTGCAGAACGCGTTGGTTCCGTGTCTTCGTTCGATGCGCCCCAGTCGCCGAAACTGAGGTTCAGATCAACGGGCGTGCTGATGCCGGGCACGGTACCGTCGTTTGTATACTGCCAGATCTGAAAGTCATAGGCGAACGTGGGCGGGATGTTGTATTCGGCCAGCCAGAAGGTCTTGTCCTGTAGTTGCAGCAGGTCAAATTCCTGATAGCCGAAGCGCTGGTTGAAGTAGATGCCGGACTGATAGCCGGCCGCTTCGACACGCGCGCAGAAGGCGGCGGCAATTTCGGTGAGCAGGGGGCTGGTCATGCCGTCGGTGCGGGCGTCGGCTTCAATGTCCTCCCAGTCAAAAACGATGGGGTAGGCCAGCGTGCGGCCATCCAGCAGCTCGAGCACAAGGTCGGCTTCTTCCAAAGCCTCATCGGTGGTGATGGCCTGTGAGAAGAAATAAACGCCAACATCCAGCCCGGCGGCGGCAGCGCCGTCGACATTTTGGGTAAAATAGGCGTCGCGTTCGAGGTCACCCTTGGTATAGCCGCGGTAGCCGGCGCGAACCATGGCAAATTCCACACCGCTGTCAGCGACCTGCTGCCAGTCGATCTGCTGTTGATGGGCTGAAACATCCACGCCGATGTGGCTGGGGGTATAGCCCTCATAGCGGACAAAATTGCCGTCCTGATAAAACAGGCCGTCGTAGACGTTGCGGGCAAGGCCCTCAATGTAGGGATTTTCTTCAACTGCCGGCGCGGCAGGCGTTTCTGGTATAGATTCGACAGCGGCACGGTCGGCGTAGTGCGTGATGTGCCGGATAACGGCCACCGCGCCAAGGCCGAGCATGGCCAGCGCCAGCAGACAGATGACAGCCAGCAGCCAGCGCCGCAGATGCGGACGGTTCGTTGTGTGCCCCATGTAAGAGCCTCCCATTGACAAACATTGCAGACAGTATACCACACTTTGTGCTGTTCGCCAAGATTCGTCAGGAAAAAAGAGATTGTCGAACGGCAGCGCGTCATGTATAATGGGAACAGGATGAAAGGAGGCCGGAGCGTGGAAGAACTGGAACTGGAACAGAACGAACAGCTTTTGGAGCAGCGCCGTCTGCGCCGGCTGGAGCAAAAACGCCGGAGAAAAATGCAGCAGCGGCTGGTGCTGGCTGTGCTGCTGATCATCATTGTATTGTCTATTGTGCTCATTGTGCGCGGCTGCCGCAGTAAAAACGTGCCTGCACCTGTGACGCCCGCGCCGAATGTTCCGGCGCAGACGGAGCAGGGCAACACCGTGTCGCCGGATTCGGACAGCGTGGTGCAGCTGGCAGCTGTGGGCGATATTATGATTTATGACGATATTCTCGCCGCTGCCCAGCAGACGGAGGGTGTGTATGACTTTTCAGATATGTTCTCTGCTGTGGCAGCCTATACCATGGGCGCAGATTTGACGGTAGGAAACCTGGAGTTGAATTTCTGCGGCGCACCCTACAGCGGTAAGCCGGATTTTCGCGCACCGGAGGAGCTGGCCCGCACACTGCAAGATGTTGGCTTTGACGTATTGCAGACAGCAAATACCTACAGCATTCAGAACGGCATGACGGGGCTTTCCAGCACCATTTCGGCACTGGACGCGGTGGGAATCGACCATCTTGGCACCTATGCCAGCACGCAGGAACGGGAGCAGAGCCGCGGCGTGCTGATAAAGACTGTGAACGGCGTGCGGATGGCATTCATCGGGTTTACGAAGGGCCTCAACAACCTGACGCTGCCGCAGGGGTCCGAGTATGCGGTGGACCTTTTGTATACAGACTATGATACGGACTATTCACGCGTGGCGGAGGATGCCATTTTAAATGCTGTACGCAGCGCTGAGGCAGCGGACCCGGACATTATCATTGCCATGCTGCATTGGGGCAGCGAATACGACAACACCATAACGGACACACAGAAGAAAATTGAGAATCTGCTTCTGGAAAACGGCGTGGACGTCATTCTTGGATCACACTCGCACGTGGTGGGCCGGATGGAGGAAAAACAGGTCACGACCAAGAGCGGCGAGGAAAAAACGTGCTTTGTGGCCTACAGTCTGGGTAATTTCCTGGCCAGCCAAACACAAAGCGGCACAATGGAGTCGGTGCTGCTGAATTTGGAAATTACAAAGAGCGGCAGCACGGGTGAAACGTGTGTGAGCACGGCCCGCTATACGCCGCTGTATATCCTGAAACAGGAGGGAGCAGCGCAGACGACGTTCCAGATCCTGCCCATCCGCAGTGCCATCACCAGCGGCCTGTTCCCGGATGCGGCGCAGACGCTGACAGACGCACTGGCGCATCTGCGTGCCAACACGGCTTCCGACTATGATTCCGGCAAATAAGAATGTTCTCAAAACGCCGCGCCTGTATATCAGGTGCGGCGTTTTTGCGTGTATTTGTCACCGCTCGACAGATGCTTGCGTAGACTGGTGTGGAGGTGGTTTGGAATGTGTCCGCGCAGAGAGGATCTCAGCTGCCTGCTGCTGGGGCTGGGAATTGGACTGCTGGCATCTTTGCTGCTATCGGGTGGATGTCTGCGTATTTTAATTGGCGTGGCGCTGATCGTGCTGGGCTGCCTCGTTGGAAATTGCGCATAGAATAAGGAGGGAACAGAATGCAGATCGTGGTGGTGAAAGCGCCGCGCTGGCTGGCGGGCGTATTAAAGGCTGCGTTTCATATGCACTGAGGGCATATCCTTGTCCGGCTCTGCGTATATATGAGTAGAACCAACAAGGAGTGATCGAACATGGAGTTAGTGTTTGAGTCCAGCCCCTGCGCCTATTTGCGCAGGATCGTTCATGAAACGCGCACGCAGGAGCAGACGGCGGACGTTATCGTGCCCGACAGCTGCCCGGATGTGGAACGGATCGTTTATGCAAGTGCGTCTGCCATCGTGCGCAGCAAGGAATGCCGCGCCGGGAGCGTTGTCGTATCCGGCGGGCTGCGCTCGAGCGCGCTCTATGTGCCGGAAGGTGAGCAGATGCCGCGCGTGCTTGACGCGTACATACCGTTTTCCATTCGTGTGGACCATCCGGCGCTGACGGAGCAGTCACAGATCGTGCTGACATGCGGTGTGGCCGGTGCGGAGGCGCGGATGCTCAATTCCCGCAAGGTGCTGCTGCGGGTGAACGTCTGCTGTACGGTGGATGGGTTTGAGCCGGCGGAGCTGACAACGTATACGCTCCGTCAGCAGCCGCCGCAGCTGCGGGTGCGCTGTCAGGAATACCCGATGCTGCTGCCGGCAGCGACGGGGGAAAAGTCATTTGCCATGTCAGAGGAGCTGACACTTCCCAGCGGCAGCACAATGGAACAGCTGTGCTGCTATGAGGCCATACCGCTGGTGGAGGAGCGCCGGATCGTGGCGGACAAGGCCGTGTTCAAGGGTGTGCTGGCTGTGAAGGTGTTGTATCTGGATACGACGCAGACACTGCGTGTTTTGACGCAGCAGCTGCCGTTTTCGCAGTATTGTGAGCTGGCGCAGAGCTTTGACGACGATGACGCGGAGGTGCAGGTGTGCATGGCCGTAACAGGCGCGCAGCTGGAGCCGGACAGCACGCAGGACGCGCAGCGGTTGATGCTGTCCATGCAGCTGCTGGCGCAGTGTGTGGTACGCACGGTGCAGACCGTGACGGCCTGTGAGGACGCTTACGCCATCGGCGCGGCGCTGGAGGCACAGTGGCAGACCGATGTTCTGGAGCCGCAGCTGGACGCGCAGACGGCGCGGCAGCCGCTGCGTGGGCAGCTGGACGCAGACGCGCAGTCGGTCGTGGACAGCACGGTATATCTTGGCGCACCGGAGCAGACGCGTGTGGACGGCGGCGTGCAGGTGCGCGTACCGGCCAGTGTGAATGTGCTGTACTATGACCGTGCAGGGGCGCTGCAGGGTGCGCGTGGGCGCGTGCAGGCAGAAGACACCGTGGCGCTGGCTCAGCAGGGGCGCTGCGTGGTGCAGGCGGCCGTGGAGGATAGCGGCTATACCGCGGCAGATGGTGGCGGACTTGAGGTACGCTATGCGTGCCAGCTGAGTGTGCAGACCTATGCCGAGCAGACGCTGCGCACGCTGTGCGGCGGCACGCTGACGCCGGAGGAGCAGCGTCCATGCGACCGGGCGTCGGTCATTGTGCGGCGGTGCAGCGCGCGCTGCGCGCTGTGGGATGCGGCCAAGAAATATGGCGCGGACGCGGAGGCGATCCGCAGTGCGAATCATTTGACCGGTGACGAACTGCCGGAGGGGCAGATCGTGCTGATCCCACTGTAATTTTTTAAGAAAACGGCCCGCCGGAAAAGCAGTGCTTTTCCGGCGGGTGCCGCATATCCGGCAGGTTGTCCGCATAGACATGAACAGAAGCGATGAAGGAGGCGGCTATATGGACGCAAACAATATCTATGGACAAATCGCGCAGCGGACGGACGGCAGCGTGTATATTGGTGTGGTCGGGCCGGTGCGGACTGGAAAATCGACGTTTATCAAGCGCTTTATGGAGCAGCTGGTGCTGCCGAACATTGAAAATGTCTATCGCCGGGAACGGGCGCAGGATGAGCTGCCGCAGAGCAGCTCCGGCCGGACCATCATGACCGCGGAGCCGAAATTCGTGCCGGAGGAGGCTGTGGAGATCTCGCCGGACGGCGCGAGCCGGCTGTCGGTGCGGCTCATTGACAGTGTGGGCTATATGATCCCCGGTGCGATCGGTGCAGAAGAGGATGGACAGCCGCGCATGGTCACAACGCCGTGGTACCCGGAGGAGATCCCCATGACCGAGGCAGCGGAGCTTGGCACGAAGAAGGTCATGGAGGAGCACAGCAGCATTGGCATTGTCATGACGACGGACGGCAGTGTGACGGATATTCCGCGCGCAGACTATGAAGAGGCGGAGCAGCGTGCTATCCGCGATATGCAGGCCACAGGAAAACCGTTTGTGGTGCTGGTAAACTGCCAACAGCCTTCCAGTGCGGACGCGCAGGCACTTTGTGCAAGCATCCATGCGCAGACGGGCGCGGACTGCATGGCAGTAAACTGCCTGGAAATGGAGCTGACAGATATTCAGCGGGTGCTGACGGCGCTGCTGGAACAGTTCCCGCTGACGGAGCTGCGGTTCTTCCTGCCGGGCTGGGTCATGGCGCTGGAGGACGGCAGTCCGCTCAAGACAGCCCTGTATGAGGCCATGCGGCAGAGCGCCGGGCAGATCGCAAAGCTCAGTGAAACGGAATCGGCCATGGCGCAGATCGCACAGCTGGAGCAGGTGGAAGACTTTACGATCCGCCGGATGGATCTGGGAACAGGCGTGGTGGAGTGCGAGCTGACGTTTCCGGCAGCGCTGTTTTACACGGTGCTGTCGCAGAAGAGCGGGTTTGACGTTGCGGACGACGCAGCGCTGCTGCGGCTGTTGGAGTCGCTGGCAGCCGTAAAGCAGGCGTATGACAAGGTCGCGCCGGCACTGGAACAGGTACGGGCCACGGGCTATGGCATTGTCATGCCGACGCCGGAGGAGATGACGCTGGAAGAGCCGCAGATCATCAGGAAAAACGGAAACTATGCCGTGCGGCTGCGTGCAAGCGCACCGTCTATCCACATGATGCGCGCCGACATCGAAACCGAGGTCAGCCCTATGGTGGGCGATGAAAAACAGTCGGAGGAACTCATTGCGTATTTGCTGGGCGAATATGAGGACGACACACAGAAGCTGTGGCAGAGCAATATTTTTGGCAAGTCGCTGTATGACCTTGTCAGTGACGGTTTGAGCGCAAAGCTCAAAAAAATGCCGGAGGATGCGCGGATGAAGCTGAAGGAAACCCTCACGCGCATCATCAACGAAAACTCGGGCGGGCTGATCTGCATTATTTTGTGACGCGCGGCGCATCCTATCCTTGGGGTGATGAGATGCGCAAAAAAGAAAAGCCGCAGAACAGCTACGCGGGCGGAGAAACGCCGCCGGATTTTCCGTATGACCCAACGCCCATGGTGCGCCATTTCCCGGGCGCGGCGGCGGACTGCTTTGATCAGGTGAATCAGTATGGCACGTATGAGGTGCAGCGCACCGCGGATACGGCAAATTTCTTCCCCGCCATCGCACAGGGGCTTCCCAAAAAGCAGAAGTTTCAGATCGGCCGGACGGAGCTGAAGCAGTTTGAAAAAGAATAAGCGGCGTACTGACAAAAGTCAGTACGCCGCTTGTGCTTGGTTGTACCAAAGACAACCCCCGGCTATGCCGGGGGTAAAAAAATAGCTTCCAGCGAGGAGTGGCGTAGACAAGA
>CAKTXB010000055.1 GCA_934630555.1 uncultured Oscillospiraceae bacterium | reverse complement strand
AAACGCAGGAATACTGTATGTATTTCGCGTTTTCCGAACTGCACAGTTGTGGCAAAAGATCCGCTGATGGCCGCAGGCGATTGAATCAGCGGTTACTTTAGAGGAAGGTATGTGCGGAAGGAGCTTTGAAAGGTCATTTGCTCGGCTTCTGGCTGCTTTCGGCCTTGGCCTCATGTGCGGCGGCTTCGAGCTGCTTGCGGACCTGGAGCTTGCGCTTGTAGGTATCGAGCAGAACGGCAGCCAGGATCACGACACCCTTGGCGATGGTCTGATAGTAGTATTGCGCCTTCATGAGGTTGAGGCCGTTGTTCATGATGCCAATGACGAGCGCGCCGAGAATGGTGCCCGCAACAGAGCCGATGCCGCCGGTCATGGACGCGCCGCCGATGACGGTGGCTGCGATGGCGTTGAGCTCATAGCCGTCGCCGGCGTTCGGCTGGCCGGAATACATACGGGCCGCGAGGATGACGCCGGCCACGCCGGCAAGTGTGCCGGAAATGACGTAGCAGATGGTTTCATCGCGCTCGATGTTGATGCCGGCGTAACGCGCACAGTCACGATTGCCGCCGATGGCGTAGAGGTGCTTGCCGAAGGACGTGCGCACCAGCAGGAAGAGCGTGATGGCGAAGATGATGAGCATAATAATGACCGGCACGGGGATGATCTCGGCAATGTAGCCATTGCCGAACCAGGTGAACTGCTCGTTGTTGCAGGAGATGGGGGAACCCTTGGTGAGGATGTAGGCCATGCCGTTGCAGATGCTCTGCGAGCAGAGGGTGACGACGAATGCCGGGATACCGGTGCGGGAAACGAGGATGCCGTTGAACAGGCCTGCGGCTACGCCAACGGCGACACCGGCCAGAATGCCGAGATAGATGTTGGCCCCAGCGTTGATGACCTTGGCGCACAGCACGCCGCCGACGCAGATGACTGCACCCACGGACAGGTCAATGCCGCCGAGGAGAATGCAGTATGTCATGCCGAAGGCGATGATGGCATTGACGGAGATCTGGCGCAGAATGTTGAGAATGTTGCTGAGGGTGAGGAATTTATCGCTGATGAGGGTCATGGCGACGATCATCACCAGCAGGAACACATAAACGCCGAGGTATTTTGACAGATAGCTGCGCAGTCCGCTGGGCTGCTTCAGCGTTTTTGCTTGTTTGTTCATGATTTGCCTCCTAATGCGTACTCCATGATGCGGTTTTGCGTCATCTCTGCCGGGTCGTCGATCACCTTGACGATCTGCCCGTTTGCCATGACGCAGACCCGGTGGCAGAGGTTGATGATCTCGGGCAGCTCGGACGAAACGCAGATGACGCTCATGCCCTCGGCGGCGAGGTCAGAAATGATGCGGTAGATCTCGGCTTTTGCGCCAACGTCGATGCCGCGCGTCGGCTCGTCGAGAATGAGCAGTTCCGGGTTTACGGAGAGCTCCTTGGACAAAACGACCTTCTGCTGGTTGCCGCCGGAGAGGTTGCCCGCCATCTGGTTGAACGACGGGGTTTTTATCTTGAACTTATCCTTATAATACGTCATGATCTCTTCCTGCCGCCTGCGGTCAATGCGGCCGCATTTGATGAGCTGATCGTAGATGCACAGCGACGTATTGAAATAGAGATCCTGAATGAGGACGAGGCCGTTGCGCTTGCGCTCCTCAGGCACGAGGGCGATCTTGTGATCCATGGCGTCTTTGGGGGAATGGATGTGCAGCTTTTTGCCATTGAGTTCAATGGAGCCCTCCAGCACCTTGTCCACGCCGAAGATGGCGTCCATAAGTTCGGTGCGGCCTGCACCGACGAGGCCGAAGAAGCCGAGGATCTCACCTTTTTTCACGTCGAAGGAGATGTTGTTGACCTTGCCGGAACTGAGGCCCGTAACTTTGAGGACGGTTTCGGTACCGCACGGTTTTTTGGGCACGTACATATCCTTCATCTCACGGCCGACCATCATATTGATGATCTGTTCGCGTGTGACATCGTGATAGTCGACCGTGGCGATCCACTGACCGTCGCGCAGGACCGTGACGCGGTCGGCGATGGTAGCCAGCTCTTCCAGGCGGTGCGAAATATAGATGATGCCGACACCGCGCGCCTTGAGGGTGTAGATCGTTTCAAAGAGCGCTTCGACCTCGTTGTCAGACAGAGAGGACGTGGGCTCATCCATGACGATGATCTTGGCGCCATAGGATACAGCCTTGGCAATTTCGATCATCTGGCGTTTGCCAGTGGAAAGCTCCGAGGTCATGGCCATGGGGTCAATGTCAAGGTTCAGATTTTTAAGTGCTTTGGAAGCGTAGTCGATCATGTCCTTTTCCCTGCACACGCCGCCCTTGGTGATCTCACGGCCGAGCAGGATATTTTCATAGACACGCATGTTCCAGGCAAGGCACAGTTCCTGGTGCACGATGCTGATGCCGCGGGCGCGCGATTCGTGAATGGACATCTGCGTAACGGTTTCGCCGTCGATCTCGATCGTACCCTCATCCGGACGGTAGTTGCCGCCAAGGATCTTGATGAACGTGGATTTGCCGGCGCCATTTTCACCCAGAAGCGCGTGTACTTCCCCCGCTTTGAGGTCAAAATCGACGTTTTGCAGCGCCTTCACGCCCGGGAAGCTCTTGCAGATCCCTTTGGCACGAAATAACACTTGTTCAGACATAGGTGATTCCTTTCCTGAAGCGTGCTCAATCCATTTCGAGCATGATCTTCATGAATTTTTCCTTCTTGTTGACGGCCAGATCGAACGCTTCCATGAGCTGGTCAAACTTGAATGTGTGCGAGATCATACCGTCGGTCCGAATTTTGCCCTGGCCCATGTAGTCGATGACCTCGCGGTAATCCTGCGCGTCGTACATATTGGAACCGAGCAGCGACAGCTCATGCTCCCCGAGGAACGGCAGCTTTTCCACATGGCAGCCTTCGCTCTGGATGCCGATCATAACGATGCTTGTGCCGCGGCGGGCGATGGTGATGATCTGGTCGAGTACCGTGCCCTTGCCGCCGACGCATTCAAAGAACTTGTCGATGTTATGCGGGTCGCCGCACAGACGGGTGAGGCCTTCGGCCACGCTTTCATTTTTCTGGTTGA
Source organism: uncultured Oscillospiraceae bacterium (assembly GCA_934630555.1). Classification (GTDB taxonomy): domain Bacteria; phylum Bacillota; class Clostridia; order Oscillospirales; family Oscillospiraceae; genus CAG-170. The sequence continues at coordinate 7,183 of CAKTXB010000055.1, read as the reverse complement.
TGGTACCGTCAGCGCCGAGGGATCTGGCAAGGGCAAGGCGGTCGTCATCAATATCGGTGATGTAAACTTCTTTTGCACCGCGGGCCTTGCAGGCCTGCATGGTGAAGATGCCGATGGTACCAGCGCCGAACACGAGCACACGGTCGGTCGGCTGGAGGTTGGCACGCACCGCGCCGTGGTAGCCAACTGCGGCAGGCTCGACCATGGCGGCGCTCTCCAGACTCATAGCGTCAGAGATAGGATACACCATTTCGGCGTCAAGCGCAATATACTCACAGTGGCCGCCGTCGGCCTGACCGCCGATGCACTTGACGGTTTCGCAGAGGTTGCTCTTGTGCTCCTTGCAGCGCGGGCAGACACCGCAGGTGAGGTGCGGCAGCACGGTGACGCGCTGGCCTTCTTGCAGATTCGTGACGCCTTCACCGACCTCGGCGACTGTGCCGGAGAATTCGTGGCCCATGACAACGGGAGGCGGGCAGAAGGGATGCATCCCCTTGAATGTGGTGGGGTCGGAGCCGCAGACACCGCAGCGCAGTACGTGGATGAGGACCTGGCCCTTGCCGGCGTGGGGCACGGGAGCGGTCTCAAACTGAAGCTTATAGGGCTCGACCAGACGGGCGAGCTTCATCGTTTTCTGTTCTACCATAGTTGATTCCTGCCTTTCAGAGCGAAGCGGGGTCGAAGGCGTCGAGATCAATGACAGCCTTGTCGCGGTTTGATACGAGCGCGGCGGTTTGCAGCCGGTGGGCCAGCTGTGTCTGCTCAGGCGTGAAGCACTTGAACGGGACCTCCTCACCGGCCAGCTCCTTGAAGAACGCGGCCCACATCTGCTGGACGGTATCGCAGAAGCCAAACTCAAAAATGGAGCCAGTGATGGTTTTAAACAGGGGCTTGTAGCCGACGTTCACGCGGCACCAGGCCTGCTCTTTGCCAAAGTTTTCAGTGTACCAGAAGCCGTCGGCATCGTCGGTGGAGAATTTGACGCTGCAGTTGACTCCGTAGATCTCGATGAACCAGCGGTTCGTGCTGCCGGGGGCCATACGCTTGGTTTCATAGTAGACGGGGAAGGTATTGCCTTCGGCGTCAGTGGACTCGCAGACGAGCGTGGCGTTATCCCACGTGAGGCATGGGGCGACGCCGCCTTTGCCGTCAGGCCGCTCTTTAATAATGTTGGACAGCTGTGCGTAGAGCGTATGCGGCTGATAGCCGAGGTTGAAGGGTACGTGCATGGTGTGGATGCCAAGGTCGCCCATGCAGCCATATTCGCCGTTGATATTGATGGTGCGCTTCCAGTTAACGGGCTTGGTGAGGTCCAGATCGGAGCTGTGACAGAAGCCGGAGCGGACCTCGATGAGCTTGCCGAGTTTGCCGGAGCGCGCCCAGCGGATGAGCTCCTGACAGGCGGGGTAGTAGGGATGCTGGCTGCAGCAGCGCACGAAAACATCGGGATGCTCCTGTGCGGCTTTGAGAATGGCGGCGTTGGCTTTATAGTCCATGCCGAACGGTTTTTCACCCATAAGGTGCTTTCCGGCGCGGATGATGTCGCAATATACCTGCTCGTGCATATTGTGCGGGATGGCACAATAGATCACGTCGATGTCGTCTTTATTGAGAAGCTCGTGATAATCTTCTACGGAGTATTGCACGGTGCTAAACTGCTCGAACCATGCGCGTGCTGCCGGTACGGGGTCGCAGATGCCGACGACGACCGGGCGGGGCACGTCCTCCAGAATATGACACCAACGAGCTGCGGCACTGGCAAATTCCTTGCCCATGAGGCCGCCGCCGATGATGCCGACACGGTAGATCTTGTCGCTCATGTTTATTCTCCCTTATATACGATTCTCAGTGGATGGTATGGCCGCCGTCGATGACGATGACGTGGCCGGTGGTGTACGAGGATGCGTCGGAGGCGAGGTAGACGCACGCACCGGCCAGCTCCGAGGGATCGGCGGGGCGGCCCAGCGGCGTCCACTCCATGATTTTTTTGACGTATTCTGCACGGCTCGGGTCTTTGAACAGCCAGTTCGTCTGGTCAGTCAGCGTGACGCCCGGGGCGATGGCGTTGACGCGGATACCATAGGGCGCCCACTCGGCGGCCAGCGCCTTGGTCAGCATAACGACGCCGGCCTTGGAGGCGTAGTAGTTGATCTGTTCAGCCTGGAAGTTGGCGATGAAGGCGGACATGGAGGCGGTGTTGACGATGTTGCCGAAGCCCTGCCTGATCATGACCTTGCCAACGATCTGCGACATGTGGAATACGCCGGTGAGGTTGATGTCAATGACATCCTGCCAGTCTTTTTCGCTCATGTCCACGGCAGCGCCCGGGCGGCCGATGCCGGCGTTGTTCATGAGAATGTCGATCTTACCGAACCGATCGAGCGTGGCCTGCACGGTCTGCTCGATGGTGGCGCGGTCGCGGACGTCAGTTTTGCAGAAGATGGAGTCGATACCCTTGCTTTTGAGCTCCGCAACGGTTTCATTTCCAACTGCTTCATTCACGTCCGCTACGACGACGTTTGCACCGGCGTCTGCGAAGGCCAGCGCGATCGCCTTGCCGATGCCCATGGCAGCGCCCGTGACGATGGCGGTTCTGCCTGCTAACGAAAAAAGTTCATTTGCCATGATGATTCACTCCATTTTCTGCGTTTTGCGGATAGTCGTATGATGGATCTCGGGTGGTTTTACACAGATGGGGGTGGCGTGGCCACCCCCATGTTTTTGCGCGTGAAAGAATTAGCCCTTGTAGTACTCGTCAACGTTGGAAGCGTCGATGAGGATGGTGTCGATCTGCACATAGTGCTCGATGGTTTCACCGTTCAGGAGCTTGTTCATCTGCTCGGCAGCGGTGACGCCCATGTCATACGGGCGCTGGGAAGCGGTGGCGACGACCTTGCCTTCCTTGATGAGGCCCATGTTCGTCTGAGAGCCGTCCACGGAGGTGATCTTCACATCGGTGCGGCCGGCGCCTTCACAGGCGGCGTAGGCACCCTGCGCGGTCGGGTCATTGATGCAGATGAAGCCGGCCAGATCCGGATACATCGTCAGGATGTCTTCGGCGATGGGAAGTGCGGTATCGGCGCTGCCCTTGGCAACCTCTTCGTAAACGAGCTCCACGTCGGGGTACTCGGCCAGAGCGTCATAGTAGCCCTGATCGCGCTGGGAAACCGTGTAGTCCTTGATGTAGTAGTCAATGAAGGCAACCTCGCCCTTGCCGCCGATGGCTTCGCACAGGGCCTTGCCAGCCTGATAACCAGCCAGGTAGTTGTTGGCGGAAACGAGGCCGTCGAGGTCGTCCTCGTTGGCCGGATGGGCGTCGATGGCGATGACGGGAATACCGGCGGCCATGACCTTTTCCAGAGCCGGAACGATGGACTCACCGTCGACCGGAGAGATGAACAGGCCGGCAATGCCCATTTCGATGAAGTCTTCCAGCTGGGTCATCTGAATGGAAGCGTCGTAGTTCGGATCGAGGACGACGAGCTCATAACCGTTGTCATCGCACCAGGCCTGCAGGCCTTCGGTGATGGTAAGGAAGTGCTCATTCGTCTGCGACATGAACGTTGCGCCGAAAACCAGCTTGTCACCGGCGGCAGCGTCGTCAGCTGCGGGAGCTTCGGCTTCAGCGGTGTCGGCTGCGGGGGTTTCGGCAGCGGGGGTTTCCGCGGCAGTGTCCTGCGCGGGGGTCTCGGTCTTGGCGGAACTGGAGCACGCAACCAGTGCGAACACCATAACGACCGCCAGCAGCAATGCGATGATCTTCTTCATTACTTTCTGTCCTCCATTTGTCTTTTTTGTCGTTGCTGACAATACACATTGTACGCAAAGAACGTAATTTGTCAATATCAATCTGAATAGAATAACGAATTTTGTCGTTAAGTTACAAAATGTGATATTGAATTTTATGCACATTTACCGGCAGAGTGACAGCTATATGCACATAAAACGGATGATGAATGTCGTTAAACTGGACAATAACGCCAAATACGGCAGAAAAACATGGCAGATATGGCATAAAACAATATTGACAATCAAGGCGAATAATGATATAGAATATGTTGATGATATGAGATATATAATTGATGCGTCCATTGCAAATATACAATCTATTATCATACGATTTATATATGAGGAGGCATGTTATGGCTTTTACAGACTTTGATCTGTCCGGACGGGCCGCGATCGTGGCCGGGGGAGCGCGTGGCATGGGCCGGGCGGTCGCGGCTGCGTTTGCAGCGCGCGGGGCACAGGTACTCGTGGCCGATGTGGTGCAGCCGGATGAATTGCCGCAGGGCGTGTCATTTTTCCGCGCGGATGTACGCGCGGAGGCAGACATAGCGGCGCTGATGGCGCAGCGCGGGGTGCAATATGGGCATCTGGATGTACTGGTGAACGCTGTGCGCTGCCGCGCACCGGCGGGCGGTATGGACTGCGGTGCGTTTTCAGCGTGTCTGGACACGAATGTGACTGGCGCGCTGCGGCTGATGCAGCACGCGGCAGCAATGATGCAGCCGCGTGGCGGGAGCATCATAAACATCATTCCGATGGACGGCGCGCAGGTATCGTGGCTGGAACCAGACTGTGCGGCGGCTGCCAGCGGGGCGGCGGTGACGGCGCTGACGAAAACACTGGCGGCGCTTTGGACCAAGAACGGCGTCCGTGTGAATGCCATTGCGGTCGGGCCGGGCGTGGACGGCGCGCAGGGCTGTGACGCGGCGCGGCTGGAGGAGCAGCTGCGGTTTACGCCGCAGGGACGGCTGGCGCAGCCGGAGGACGTTGTGGGCGCTGCGGTGTATCTGGCTTCGGCGGGTGCGTCGTACACATCCGGCCATGTGCTGGTGCTGGACGGCGGACACCATGCCTACTGAGGAGGACACGAAATGGACAAGCTGTTTGATTTAGCGGGCAGAACTGCCGTTGTGACCGGAGCGACCGCAGGGCTTGGGCAGGCGATGGCTGTGGCGCTCGCGCGCGCAGGCGCGAATATTGTAGTGGCCGGACGCAATGCGGACGGCGGTGCGGAAACACTGCGGCGCATTGCGGAAGGATCAGAGGCCCGGGCGATCTTTGTGCGCGGAGATCTGCGCCGCGCAGCGGATATTGACGGGCTGATCGGGCATGCATGCGACGCGTTTGGCGGGGTGGATATTCTGATCAACAACGCGGGCATCAACGAGCCGGTGCCGTCCATGGACATGACGCGGGCGCAGTGGCGTGCCATTCTGGACACGAATTTGGACAGCGCTGTGTTTATGGCGCAGGCGGCGGCGCGGCAGATGCGCAGACAGGGCGGCGGCGTGATCGTGAACACGGCGTCCATGTCGGGCATGATGGTGAACTATCAGGTGGCGCAGGCGGCATATTACGGCGCAAAGGCGGCGCTGATCATGTTGACAAAATCGTGGGCCGTGGAGTGGGCAGGGGATGGCATTCGGGTGAATGCGCTGGCGCCGGGCTATATGCGCACGGCGCAGTGCCACAAGAGCTTTACGGACCCTGCGTGCGCAGACATGGTGGGCAACTGGTTCCGGCTGACACCGGCCGGACGGCCCGGCGAGCCGGATGAGCTGGGCGGGAGCATTGTATTTCTGGCATCGGATGCGTCCGGCTATATGACCGGGCACACACTGGTCGTAGACGGCGGATCGACTGTTTACTGATACGTATATACACACCGAATATCAAAAAGAGGAGAAGTTTTATGGGAAAGATTGAAAATCTGGGGCATATTGGGCTGTATGTAGCTGACGTGGCGCGCTCAAAGGCGTTTTACTGCGATATTTTGGGCTTTGTATGCTTTTATGAATATGACAGTCCGTCGGATGACGGCGCAGGCGCGAAGGTGTGCTTTGTACGCAGCGGCAATCTGGTTTTAGAGCTGGTGCAGTTCAACGATCCGGCGGTGTCGGCCGGCCGCGGCGACGGGCTGATCGACCATATTGCCATCAGTGTGCAGGACATTGAAGCAGTGCAGGTGGAGCTGGAGGCCAAGGGCGTTGTATTTGAAAAAAAGGACATTGTGTTCATGCCGATTTTTGAAAGAGGCTCAAAGTGGCTGCTGTTTCGCGGGCCAGACGGCGAGCATCTGGAAGTGGCCGAGGTGATGTGAGGGCATGATCCGACTCGTTGCCATTGATTTGGATGGTACACTGCTGAATTCACAGCTGCGGGTGACCCCGGACACAGCGCAGGCGATCTGCGACTATGCGGCGCAGGGCGTGCTGTTTACGTTTTGCTCGGGGCGGTGCGTGTCAGAACTGAACGCCATTGGCGATATGGTGTCGGGTTTCCGATATGCCATTTTGTGCAACGGCGCATACGCGCTGGACCTGCAGACAGATGCGCTGCTGCACGAGCGGGCGCTGACACCGGAGCAGGCGCTGGCGCTGTATGCGATCGGCGCGGGGCTGGAGATGATGTTTGAGCCGACATTTTGCGACCGCGTGGTGACATCGGCGCAGAAGCTGGCGAAGCTGGATGACTACGGTCTTGGCGCGTTGACGGCCACGGTGCGCCGCACGCGCGATCCGGTGGACGATCTGGAACGCTGGCTGCGCGAGAACCGGCGAAATATCGGAAAGATCAACATCTTTTTTCCATCGCGCGCGGAGCGGGACCGGGCGATCGAACGCTATGCGCCGTATGACTACAGCTATTGCCATCAGCTGGAGCACAACTTTGAGATCAACCGGCCCGGCGCAGATAAGGGCAGCGCACTGGCCGCGCTGGCGGCCCGGCTGGGGCTGTGCGCGGACGAGGTGCTGGCCATTGGCGACAACAACAACGACCTGGCTATGCTGGACTATGCCGGTACGGGCGTGGCGATGGGAAACGCCATTGCGTCGGTAAAGGCGCGGGCAGATTTCATCACGCGCTCGAACGACGAGGATGGCGTGGCGTACGCACTGCGGCACATTCTGGGATAAAAAATGCCCCGAAGCACAGGGTGCTTCGGAGCGGGGAAGACGGTTTATCACAGGGCGGCGACGGTAACGGCTTGCAGGACCTCGTTGATCTTGGCCCATTCGGCAAGACAGGGGCTGTAGGCTGTGGCGCTGCCGCAGGCGACGCCGAGCTTGAGCGCAGCGGCAGGATCGCCGGTGTCGAGGAGCCCGGACAGGAAACCGGCGGTGACACTGTCGCCGGCGCCGACGGTGGAGATGACCGGCTGTTTGGTGTGCAG
>CAKTXB010000054.1 GCA_934630555.1 uncultured Oscillospiraceae bacterium | reverse complement strand
CTTCTGCGCAACGGAGCAGTTTCCGATCAGCATCTTTGGGTCAAGCTCCAGGCCCACAAGCTCCATGATCTCCACGGCACGGCGATACATGGTTTTGTAGTCCACAAAGCCGTGTTTTTTCGGAAAGTTTCCCATAAAAATATTTTCCGCGATCGACACGCTCGGAACATAGTTCAACTCCTGATGGATCACGCCAATGCCAGCCTGCCGCGCCTGAAGCGGCACGTCAAATCGTACCTTCTGTCCATCCATTTCGATGATGCCTGCATCTGGCTGGTAAACGCCAGAAAGCACCTTGATGAGCGTTGATTTTCCTGCGCCGTTCTCACCCAGCAGGGCTACGACCTCACCCTTATGGATGGTAATGTCAACATCACACAGAGCCCGCACGCCCGGAAAAGACTTGCAGATACCGCGTGCCTGCATCACGACTTCCTTCGATACGTGCCGGTCACTCTTAGAATAGTGTTTTTCCAAACTGTTCACCTCAATGTATTTCGGTTGCAGTATGCCGCAAGCTGCGCAGCAGCGCTGCAAAATGCGCAGACAGTCCGTTCCACGCGGAATAGACTGCCCGCCATTCCATTACAAGCCGGCTCAGCCGATCTTGTTCCAGGGCAAATCGTCTGCCGGATAGTATTCTGCAATGTTGCTCCAGTCCACCGAAGCCAGCATGGCATTGTTCTTCTCCGGCAGCTCTCCATCTGCAAAATACTGTTCCACCAGCTTGCAGACCTGTTCGCCGTACAGTTCCGGGAAGCAGGCCACACTGCTGATCCAGGACTGGTCGCCCTGTGTCTCATACATCGGATCAACAAACTGCGCTCCAACGCCTGCGGAGAAAATACGAATATCCCACTCCCGGTTGGCTGTCACCGCTGCGGCATATGCGCCTGTAGCGGGATTTTCATTGATGGTAAAAATGGCAATTTTATGCGCGTCCGGGTGTGCCGTCAAGAAGCTGGCAAACATGCTCTGCGCCTGCGCTGTATCGCCGCCTGCCTCGATCTCCACTGTTTCGCCGATTTCAATTCCTGCCGCGTTCAGAGATGTCACAGCCTCACGGCAGCGCTTTTGTACCTCGTCACCCGAAGCGATCTGTGTGAACAGCACTACATAATCCACTGCGCCATCCCAGTTTTCCTGAATGTACTGCGCACCATATTCGCCGCTCAAACGGCCCATTTCACCAGAGTCGATTCCGAAAAACGGCGCATCGCCCAAGGCAATATCTACAGCCAGCACCGGAATGCTTGCCTCATGAAACGTATCCAGAATTGCCCCTGCCACAGACTGGTCCACATTCAGGTCCACCGCAAAATCGACCTCATTGTTTACAAGGACTTGTGCATTGGTCACAGCTGTCTGGCCGTCCGAGTTATTGTCCACATACGTCAGCGTCCAGCCTCTTGCGGCGCACGCCTCTTCAAAGCCCATCTTTACCAGTTTGCCGAACGTTGCCTTTTCGTTGATGTTTGCAAGACCCAGATTTACACTTGTTTTTTCAGGATCTGCTGCATCTGCCTGCGTGTCTGTTTGCGTGCCTGCCGCCGGTGTTTCCGTCGCAGCAGGCGTTTCCGGGGTCGTGTCTGCCGGGGTTTGTGCTGCGCACGCGCCCAGACTGCATACCATTAAAATCGCCAGAATGAATGCCAATGCCTTTTTCATGTTTTGAATCCCCCTGTTTTTTAGCTTGCCAATTCCTGCTGCATACGCCGCCCACGGATCGGGAAATGCGAGTACAGGCCGTGTCCACCGGGAGCAAGCCGGCCTGCCGGAATATGCCCGCAGGAATCAGCTGTTGTAAATTTTGACACATAAGCGAATAAATTTCAATCTTTTTTGTACAACATGATATATAATCACATATTATGAGAGCTTTCCGAATTGTTTTCGCCCTGTTTTCTGTAATAATAGTATCAGCCCTACCGCACAGCTCACTGCGTTCAGGGCAATCACACAGCGCAATGACCGCTGTAAATAGGGGGAACATCTATGGTTACATCCGAAGGCGTTAAGCGCCTTGCAAAACAACTGGGCGCCGACCTGTGCGGCATTGCGTCCATGGACCGCTTTGAGGGCGCACCGAAGGAGCAGGATCCACGCTACATTCAGCCCACCGCCAAAAGCTGCATTGTTCTGGCTTTCCGCATCCCGCGCGGTTATCTGCGCGGCATCGAGGAAGGCACATTTTTCTCTACATATACCGCCATGGGTTACGCCGGCATCAATGAGGTTTTCGGTCCGATCGTGCTGCGTGAGCTGTGCTGCTACCTGGAAGACGCGGGGTATGAATCTGTTCCGCTGCCCAACATCTATCTGCGCCCCAGCGTCTATTTTGACAAAGAGCCGGACGACCCGTCTGTTTCTGTACCTGTATCGCCTGACAAGCCGTTTCCGGATGTCATGATCGATCAGCGTGTGGCCGCCTACGCCGCCGGTCTTGGCGAATACGGCTACAGCAAAGTTTTTCTCACACCAGAGTTTGGTCCGCTGCAACGCTTTGCGTGCCTGCTCACGACCGCCGAACTTGAACCCGACCCCATTTTTGAGGGAAAGATCTGTGACCACTGCAAGTCCTGCGCCCGTGCCTGCACTGGCCATGCTATCTCCATGACCGAAATGGACCACATGACCATTGCCGGTCACGATGTATCCTTCGCAAAACTCGATCTGAAAGCCTGTTCGATCGCCTACCGCGGCGGCGATCCGGATTATAACCCCTTCCTCGCCTCCGGCGTCAAACCAGAGGACTACAACCAGCTCTGGATGGGCAGCCCAGTGCTGGAGCAATCCACCGGCATCGAGCTCTATATGCGCCATGGAAGCGCACTGGAGGGCGCACGCGGCTGTATGCGTGAATGCTATAACCATCTTGAAAAAACAGGCCGGCTGACGAAAAAATTCACCACTCCCTTCCGGGAAAAGGGCTTCAAGCATTGGAAGATCGACCGCTCACTCTATCCGGATGTTGTCGTCGGCTCGAAAAAGAGCAACGACCGTACGCTTCTATAAGAGGTCCATCCATGAAATTTTCGGTTGGCTATCAGCTGCCGGACGAGTATGACTCCATGGCAGAACTCGCGCAAGATCACCTTGCGCATATCTCCAGCGTCTACTATGCTGCGCCCGGGCAGCCCAGCGCCCGCTCCATGATCGACAAAAAAGCGGCTTCCCTGCAGGAAGAAGAACTTTCTTTTCTGCACAGTCTTGGCATTGCGCTTGTTATGCTGTATAATGCAAACTGTTATGGAAGTGATGCGGTTTCTGCATCGTTTCGTGCACAAATACTGCACGATGTCAGCCATGCCGCCGAGCTTTTTGGTCTGCGTGATGTTACTACGACCTCACCTTTCGTTGCAAAAACCATCAAAGAACATTTTCCCGAGATCCGCGTCACAGCCTCGGTCAATCTTTGGGTCGGTACAGAGCAGGCCATGGAGTATCTTGGCAAGTACTTCGACAGCTACTATCTCCAGCGCGAATACAACCGTGATTTTGCAAGGATCCGCCGCCTGAAGCGCTGGTGCGACACGCATGGCAAAACACTCCGGCTGCTTGCAAACTCCGGTTGCCTGTATACCTGTCCGTTCCACACGTTTCACGACAACATGGTCGCCCACGAGGCGCAGCTGTGCCGCAAAGAAAACGGCATGGGGAAATACCCCAGCCCCTGCTGGGAACTGATGTACCATCTGGATGTCGCACATGCTGCCGCCACCTTTCTGCAGGAGAGCTGGATCCGCCCACAGGATGTTCCCGCCTACGCGCCATATTTTTCCGAAATGAAGCTGGCAACACGGATGCACACCAGCCCCCGGCGCGTCTTAAGCGCTTATGTACGCGGCAAATACAGCGGCAACCTGCTGGATCTGACCGAACCAAGCTATGCCCGCCGCTTTGACCGTCATATTCTGGATGCCACGCGCTTCCCGGACGACTGGTTTGAAAAAACGACCACGTGCGCTAAAAACTGCGAAAGCTGCGGCTACTGTTTGCGCGCAGCGCAGCAAATGCTTGTAGAAAAGCGTGACTTGGAACGACAGTATTTATCCAGTTTTTGAGCTTTTTGCTCCAACCGTACCGGGTCTTTTAAAGGAGAACCTCTGCCATGTCAACCGTCTATCGGGCATCCGAGTGGATCCCCTCCAATACCTTTCTCTATTCCCACGCCCGTGACCGTGACTTGAATCCTGAGCAGCACGCGCATGACTTTTTCGAGGTCGTCTATCTGTTTACCGGCAGTGTGTTTCACAAATACAACCAGTGCCTCACACAAATGAACCCGGGCGATGTTGTTTTTCTTCGCCCGGGTGACACGCATATTCTGTTCCGTAAAACGCCGGAACTCAATCTTTACAGCATTTCCGCCACCACACAGCAGCTACAGCCGCTGTTGACCGCTTATTGTGCCGAAGCATCTATCTGCGCCAAATCAGATCCATTCGTTTTTTCACTCGGGCAGCAAAAATACGCCATTCTGCGCCTGTTTGAAAGTCTGGCCAGTCTGGATACGGAGCAGCAGCACGCCCATTTGCGGATCATCCTTGGCCTCACAATTCATGCGCTGCTCCTCTCCAGCACGCGTGATCGCCAGCTTTGGCTGGAAAGCACGTTGCAGCAGATGTGCAGCGCGGAAAATCTGGCCGAAGGCGTTCCCGCTATGCAGCGGCTGTGTAATCTCAGCCATGCGCAGCTGTGCCGCGTTATCAAAAAGCAGACCGGCAAAACGCCGCAGCAGTATGTGCGTGAATTACGTCTGCTGCGTGCCTATGACCTCATTCAAAGTACCGACCTGCCGTTTGAGGACATTGCCAACATGGTCGGCTATTTCAGCTTCAGCCATTTTTCCACTACGTTCAAAGAACGCTTTGGCCTTACACCTTCCGCGCTGCGCAAACGCAACATGGCCATTCTCTAAAAGCATTCATGCAAAAACCGACAGTGACCTCTCACTGCCGGTTTTCGTATTTCCTGTCCGAAATGGAGCATCCTGCATTTTTCCACTGCCCCGGCCTCTTATCCGGCCTCCGGCAGCCGCTCTGCGCGCAGTGCCGCGCTTTATTTTTTGCAGCTTTACAGATACTTTCCAGTCCGGCTCTCCGGCACCTGCTTCACCTGTGCCGGCGTGCCCGCGGCCACGATGCGTCCGCCCGCCGCGCCGCCGCCCGGCCCAAGGTCCAAAATATAGTCCGCGCAGCGCATCACGTCCACGTCGTGCTCAATGACCACCACCGTCGCGCCGTTTTCGATCAGCCGCTGAAAAATACCAACCAGCACCCGCACATCCAGCGGATGCAGCCCAATGGTCGGCTCGTCAAACACGAACAGGCTGCCGTCCTGTGCCTTTCCCAGCTCACTGGCCAGCTTCAGCCGCTGCGCCTCACCGCCGGAAAGGCCAGGCGTCTGCTCGCCCAGCGTCAGATAGCCAAGGCCAAGCTCCTGCAGCACGCCCAGCCGCTGCTGCACCAGCTTCCTGTCCGCACACGCCGCCAGCGCCGTGGAAACGTCCATGTCCATCAGCTCCGGCAGTGAGCAATCTCCCCCACGCGCATCCGCAATGCGAATTTCACCCGCCAGCGGTGCGTACCGCGCGCCGCGGCATTCCGGGCACGGTATTTCTACATCCGGCAAAAACTGCATATCCAGGTCGATCACACCCGTGCCGTCGCACAGCGGGCAGCGCAGTGACCCGGTATTGTGTGAAAAATCGCCGGCTGTCAGCTTGCGCTGCTTGGCCGCAGCCGTCCGTGCGAATATTTTCCGCAGCTCATCATGCACGTTTGCATATGTCGCCACCGTAGAGCGCACATTGATGCCGATCGGTGTCGAGTCAATGAGCTTCACCCGCCGAATGCCGCCCGTATCTACCGCGTGCACATGCTCCGGCAGCGCCCGCCCATCCAGCTGCGCCTGCAGGCCTGGGATGAGGCTTTCCAGCACCAGCGTCGTCTTGCCCGAGCCGGACACGCCTGTCACCACTGTCAGCCGCCCCTTTGGGATCTCCACTTCCAGAGGCTGCACCGTATGAATGTGCCCTGTTTGCAACCGGATACGCCCCAGCGCAAACAGCTCCTCCGCCGCGCACTGCGGCCGCAGCGCTACCTGTGCCGTTCCCGCCAGAAACGGCCCGATGCGCGAGGCCGGGTTTTCCTCCAGCTGCCGCACCGTGCCCTCGGCAATGACCTGCCCACCATTTGCGCCAGCCCCCGGCCCAAGCTCGATCATCCAGTCCGCTTCGCGCAGCAGCTGCGTGTCGTGATCCACCAGCACCACGGTGTTTCCATCTGCCACCAAATCGTGCATCACGCCGCAAAGCCCCGCTAAATTTGACGGGTGCAGCCCGATGGACGGCTCGTCCAGCACATACAAAACGCCTGTCGTCCGGTTGCGCACGGCCCGCGCCAGCTGCATCCGCTGCCGCTCGCCGGTCGAAAGCGTCGCCGCCGCCCGATCCAGCGTCAGATAGCCAAGACCCAATTCCAAAAGCCGCCGCGCCGCCATCATAAATGAATCGCAGATGCTCCGCGCCATGGCGCGCATTTCCTCCGGCAGCGTTTCCGACACGCCGGCCACCCAAACGCTCAGGTCTGTAAGCGTCATCCGGCACGCCGCGTCCAGTGAGATGCCCCGCACACGCGGCGCCCGCGCCGCGGCCGACAACCGTGACCCGCCGCATTCCGGGCACACCTCTTGCCGCAAAAATTTCTCCACGCGCTTCATTCCCTTTTCGTCTTTGACCTTCGCCAGTGCATTTTCCACCGTATATACGGCATTATAATACGTAAAATCCAGTTCGCTCGCGTCGTTTGTACTCTTCGACTTATACAGGATATGCCTTTTCACCGCCGGTCCGTGAAACACGATCTCCCGTTCTTGTTCTGTCAGCTCCCGAAACGGCACATCCGTCCGCACGCCCATAGCGCGGCACACATCTGTCATCAGCGACCACATGAGCGTCCGCCACGGTGCGACCGCACCCGCATCAATGGACAGGCTCTCATCCGGCACCAGTGTCGCCATGTCGACTGTCCGTACCAGCCCCGTTCCGTCACACCGGTGGCAAGCGCCCTGTGAGTTGAATGCCAGTTCCTCCGCGCTCGGCGCAAAGAACACTGCCCCGCATTCGGGGCAGCGCAGCGCCTTTCCCGCAGCCACGTTCATAGACGGCGACACCGCGTGTCCATGCGGGCAGCGGTGCTCCGCCAGCCGTGAAAACAGCAGCCGCAGGCTGTTCAGCAGCTCCGTTCCCGTTCCAAACGTGCTCCGGATGCCCGGCACACCGGGCCGCTGATGCAAGGCCAGCGCCGCCGGCACATACAGTACCTCGTCCACCTCAGCCCGCGCCGCCTGCGTCATCCGCCGCCGCGTATACGTGGACAATGCGTCCAGATACCGGCGCGACCCCTCGGCATATAAAACGCCAAGCGCCAGCGACGATTTGCCGGAACCCGACACGCCTGCAATACCCACGATGCCGCCCAGCGGCACGTCCACATCAATATTTTTCAGATTGTGCACCCGCGCGCCGCGAATGATGATCTTGTCCATTCCGTCAAACTCCTTGTGCTTTCCCAACATTCCTCCGAATTATACCACCAGGCTGCACAAAAACGCAACCGCCCGCTTGTGCCGCGCTCCGCGCTGTGATAAAATACTCAAAAATGACACACCAATTTCGCCCCATATGCGGGCGCAAAGGAGGCTTCCCCCATGACCCACGGCTTTCTGAAAGCCTGCACGCTCTCGCCCGCCCTGCGCGTGGCGGACTGTGCCTATAACGCTGAGCAGACCGTTTTGTCCATGCAGCAGGCTGCCAAAGATGGTGCACAGCTTGCCGTTTTCCCAGAGCTTGGCCTCACGGGCTACACCTGCGGCGATCTGTTCCTGCAGCAACCGCTGCAAGCTGCTGCGGTTGCTGCGCTGCTGACCGTCCTCGCTGCCAGCGCCGAGCTGCCGCTCGTCGGCATTGTCGGTCTGCCGGTTGCTGTAGACTGCAAGCTCTATAACTGTGCCGCCGTGTTCTGCCGCGGCCGGCTGCTCGGCCTCGTGCCCAAGACGCACATTCCCAACTACGGTGAATTTTACGAAAAGCGCCACTTCTTCCCCGCGCCCGCCGACACGCGCACCATCCGCTTTGCGGGCTGCGATGTACCGTTCGGCACAAAGCTGCTGTTCTGCTGCGCGTCCATGCCCGCCTTTACGCTCGCGGCCGAGGTCTGCGAGGACCTCTGGGCGCCGCTGCCGCCGAGCACAGCGCACGCCCTCGCGGGCGCGACCGTGATCGCGAACCTCTCGGCCAGCGACGAGACCGTCGGCAAGGCGGATTACCGCCGTGCGCTTGTCGGTCAGCAGTCGGCGCGCCTGCTGTGCGCCTATCTCTACGCCGACGCCGGGCACGGCGAATCCACGACTGACATGGTTTTCTCCGCGCACGACCTCATCTGTGAAAACGGCGCGCTGCTGGCTGAAAGCAAGCCCTTTGGCGCAGGCCGCGCCATCACGGAGCTGGATCTGGACCGCCTTGCCGCTGAGCGCTGCCGCAACACGACCTTTGAGCCGTCTGACTACAATGCCGCAGGCTACCAGACCATTCCGTTTGACCTGCCCGTGCAGCCTGTCACGCTCACGCGCCCCATCTCCCGCACCCCCTTCGTGCCGGAGGAGGACGCCGCGCGTACCGAGCGCTGCGAGCTCATTCTCGCCATGCAGGCCGATGGCCTTGCCAAACGCCTTGCCCACGCGCACGCCAAAACTGCCGTCATCGGCATCTCCGGCGGCCTTGACAGCTGTCTGGCTCTGCTCGTCGCCGTGCGCGCTATGCAGCGCCTTGCAAGGCCCATGCAGGACGTGCTGGCCGTCACCATGCCGTGTTTTGGCACAACGCGCCGCACACGCTCCAACGCAGAGATCCTCTGCGCGGAGCTTGGTGTCCGCTTTCAGGAGGTACCCATTGCAAACACCGTCCGCAGCCACTTTGCCGACATCGGCCAGAGCGAAGATGTGCACGACGTCACCTATGAAAACGGTCAGGCCCGTGTCCGCACGCTGGAGCTTATGGACATTGCCAACCGCACGGGCGGTCTTGTCGTCGGCACGGGCGACCTCAGCGAGCTTGCACTTGGCTGGGCTACGTACAACGGCGACCATATGAGTATGTATGGTGTCAACGCCGGCGTGCCCAAGACGCTCGTCCGCCATATTGTCCGCTACGCCGCCGATACGGCCCGGACGCCCGCCCTGCGCGATGTTCTGCTCGACATTCTCGACACCCCCGTCAGCCCGGAACTGCTTCCTGCGACCGGTGATGGCCAGATCGCCCAGCAGACCGAACAGCTCGTCGGCCCATATGAGCTGCACGACTTCTATCTCTACTATGTCCTGCGCTTTGGCTTCTCTCCCGCAAAAATTTACCGTCTTGCGCAAACAGCCTTTGCCGGCAGCTATGACAGCGCCACGCTTTTGCACTGGCTCAAAAACTTCTATCGCCGCTTCTTTCAGCAGCAGTTCAAGCGCAGCTGCCTGCCCGATGGTCCGAAGGTCGGCTCCGTCACGCTCTCCCCGCGCGGTGACTGGCGGATGCCAAGTGATGCTTCGGCTGCCGTTTGGCAGGCGGAGCTGGAGGGGCTTGGTTAAGTTTTGTGCCCGCCCACCGGCTTTTGCTGGCCGCACCTGCGGTGCGGGGGCACCGTTCTTTCCTCAGTGTTCGGAACACCGCAACCGTGCCTCCGGCGGATTTGCCATAGTCGGCAGGTGGGCGCTTGCCCACCGTTCTTTCCTCAGTGTTTGTAACACTGCTCCTGTGCCTCCGGCGGCCCATTCTTTTCTGCCTTGCCAGAAAAGAATGGGGAGAAAAGAGGCGCTTTAGGACGCGTGGACTTCTACCGCACTGCCACTACTGAAGCCCCCAAACCAGCAACTAGTTGCAAACGAACGTACTCTCCCAAAAGGAACTACCCCCTCCAAGCTCGCCAGAGCAACTCCCCAAATTTGCCACTCGCTGCCACAGAAGCAGTGCAAACAATGCCCCCAGCTCAAAAACCAAGAACCCCGCCACGTATTCGCCGGAACTGCCCCACCTAAGAACCAACTTCCAACCAAGCACGGGCAACAGCGAAGCGCTTTGCCCAGCAATAAAACGAAACATATACAGTTCGCGCCTTCGGCGCACTCGCACGGCAGTGCAGCCGCCCAGTGTAGATCGCGCCTCCGGCGCTCTCGAGCGCACTTACAGTGCGCTCCCCCGGGGAATTAATCCAAAAAAGGGGGCCCGCAGGC
>CAKTXB010000053.1 GCA_934630555.1 uncultured Oscillospiraceae bacterium | reverse complement strand
ATGCTCGCGTTCTGCATGGTCGATATGTTCGATACACTGGGCACGCTGTTCGGCGCCTGCTCTGCGGGCAATATGCTCACGCCGGAAGGCAACGTTCCCAACATGGAAAAGGCTATGCTGGCTGACGCCATCGCCACCTGCTGCGGCGCTGTCTGCGGCACGTCCACTGTTACGACGTTCGTTGAGTCCTCTGCCGGCGTTGCCGAGGGCGGCCGCACCGGTCTTGCCTCCATGGCGACCGCGGTGCTGTTCTTCATCGCCATGTTCCTCGCACCCGTGGCACAGCTCATCCCGACATATGCCTGCGCCGCTGCGCTCATCTATGTCGGCGTGCTCATGATGTCCAACGTCCGCAGCATTGAGTGGGATGATCCTGCTTCTGCCGTTCCGGCGTTCATGACCGTCGCGTTCATGCCGCTGACGTACAACATTTCTTACGGCATCGCGTTCGGCCTCATTTCCTACATCTTCATTAAGCTCTTCACCGGCAAGATCAAGGAGATCAACGCCGGTACCTGGATCATCGGCATTCTCTTCGGCCTCATGTTCTTCCTGACCCACTAAGCATATCGCGCAAGACATATACCTGCTCCGGCCGCCTGCAAAGGCGGCCGGAGTCTTGCGTTTTATGAACTGCACCCACGCAAAAGGGCCGCCCCATTGGGGCGACCCTTCGAGCGGGAAACGCTGTGCTGGCTTCCCGCTTAAAATGGCATTCGTACTGCTGCGCGCATAATTTGTGCGCTTTTGTCGCACAAATTCCACACTTGCAGGACGCAGCGTGTTTTGTCCGACATACACTCCGCCGGACAAAATAGATTTTTCATTTTATTTCGCCGTGCGCGGCGAAACTCTACGGTGTTCTTTGACGATCTGACCACTGGCAATGCCGGTGGTTCCAAAAAGATTTAGCTATGCGCAGAAAAATATCCGAGTGAAGCGGGAAACAAGTCTGGGCAGCAGCCGATCGGGTGCAATTCAGAAAGACGAATAGCAGAAAGAAAATGCGATGAGCCTATAGGCTCGGCTGGTAATAAGCCCCAAGGGGGCCTGCACAAAACGCCGACACGGCCGGTGGTTATGATTTTGCAAATATGGCAGCCCGCCTTTGCAGCGCGGTGATGAAGCGCTTAAAGTAGTTCTCGATAAAGCCCAGATAAAAGCAGCACAGCGCCTCTGCGACTGTTTTTCATTCCTTGCAAGGAAACCATATTACCGGCATCCCCCGACAAATCCTCGCTGACGCTCCGCACGCTTCTTCCGGAACGGATGCTGCCCCGACTGTGGCCATACGGGGCTGTTTCTCCCGGCATACAAGCGTAGCCCCGGCCATGGCCGGGGCTGAACTTATGCTTTTATACCATTTTTTCGACTGTGCAGTTCCTGCTCTGCCTCCGCATAGATTGCATCCAGCGCCCGCTGCACGTCCGGGATGATGGACGGCGTATAAGAAAGCGCATCAATCTCGTCGTAGCGCTCTCGCAGCCGCTCCAGCGTACCCTTTGCGCCACCCGCATTCCAGCTCTGCCAGCTTGTTGCCTCGGCAAAGCACGGCAGCGGCAGATAGCTCTGATACTCCTCCAGCGTGCGGTCACTGCACGCAAAGCCGCTGGAAAGGCCCTCACAGATTTCCTCCACGAACTCCGGCTCCATCCGTTCTGACAGAGGTCCGTCCAGAAAGTTCTGTACGTAGCCCAGCATTTCCAGATCCATCAGCAGCTGAAGCGGGTCAAACAGTTCATCGAGACTCAGTGTGCCCACACAGTAGAACTTCCGTGCCCCCTGAAGTGCGCCCGCCAGCATCAGCATACCCTTTTCCATTGCCGCGCGCGCATCGCACTCCTTCGCCAGCGTATGAATGTTCACGCTGGCGCGCGGGAATGGCTCTCCGCGGAACGCAGACAGCAGCTCATACCCTGCCTGTTCCAGGAAAAACTTCAGCGGCGTGCCGAACGCAATGCTCATATGCCGCAGATCCGTCGGATCCAGATTCGGACGGATGTCCGCCGAAACGCCGGTCATTGCTTCCATCAGGATGGCACTGCCGACTGTCTCCGCGAACGCCATGGCGTAGCCCATCGTAATATGCATTGGCGCCGTGACACCCATGAGGGGCATGGTAAATACATAGAATGACTCAAGCTTGTCGTTATGCCGCAGCACTATTTCTGCTGAATCTCCGCCCAGTGTCAACGGACTGATCGGATAAACAGGAAGCCGGTCCATTTTCTTTCCTGCCGCCTGCGCCATGGCAAACATATAATCGGAAGCAAAGACCGCATCCGGTGTGGGCACCACATCCCGGCTGCAAAGCTCCAGCGCCAGCTTATAGCGCATCAGCGACGACAGCTCGCCCGGCACATCCGTCGGATAGCCCGGCACAACCGGAGAGAGCGGATATCGCATTGCCACCTTCTCACCGAAAAGCGTCATTTTCCGCAACCGTTCGGTCGTCATTTTGGC
The DNA here is from genome assembly GCA_934630555.1 of uncultured Oscillospiraceae bacterium. Taxonomy (GTDB): domain Bacteria; phylum Bacillota; class Clostridia; order Oscillospirales; family Oscillospiraceae; genus CAG-170. Next base: position 8,041 of record CAKTXB010000053.1, on the reverse strand, counting down.
AACCAAACCACTGTGCGCGTCACGGAGAAAGCTGGAATAAAAGCTGGATTCTCCTTCCAGCCGTGTGTGCGGCTGCGGAAGCGGACGGCTGCGCCAGCGATCTGCAAAGGCATCAAACTGTGCTCCGTCGATCAGCCAGCGGCCATCCTTCTGCCGAAAGGCCTCCGTCTGCTTCAGGCTGCGCTGAAGCTCCGGGCCGATCACCCGGATTCCGATTTGTTCCAGAAGTGCGCGCGCGGCACGGATGATCTCCTGTGCGCGCTCTTCGCCAAGAACCTCACAAGGCTGTATTTTCATTTCCGGCAGCCCTCTGTATGATACTCGCCGACCACCTTGGAAAGGAAGCGAAATCCATCTACATCCAACCCTTTCCGGCGTGCCACAGCCTCAGCCAGAAGCTGAAGCGGAATGACCTGAAGCATCGGGGAAAGCTCCTCCACCGCACACTTCTGCACCCCGGCCACATGATATGTATCCGGATATGCATCCGGCAGATCGGTCACAACAAAGACCTGTACGCCGAGCGATGCAAAATAATTCGCATGCTGCCGCAGCTGTTCATTCATCTCTTCCCCGGAGCCAAGCAGCACAATTGGCAGACCTGGCTCGATGACCTCCACCGTGCCGTGCCGGAAGTCCGAAACGGATGAGCCGGCCGTATGAATGAAGGTCTTTTCTTTCATCATCAGCGCGCCTTCCACCGCAGTCGCTGCATTGACGCCCGTGCCGAGGATATACAGCTGCATCTGCCCTGCAAGCAGCTCTGCCCACGCGTCGGCAGTCTTAGCCGCAGCGAAAAACGTTTTTTCAATCTTTTCCGGCAGCGCCGTCAGCTCTGCCGCAAGCGCCGCGTCGTATCCGCCCGCCGCAATGCTCAACAGCAGAAATGTAGCCGTATTAGTCTTGGTCGCGGAGCTGACCTCCCGTCCGCAGTGCAGCAACAGCACCTCTGACGCGTTCTGTGCCAGATGTGACTGCGGCTCGTTAGTGATGCCCCAGAAATCAATGCCATGTGCCTTCAATATCCCGCTCACCAGCTTGGTTTCATAGCTCTCACCCGACTGCGACACAAAAATGATCAGTGTGTCCGCATCTACTTGATGGAGTATATAATGTAATTCATCCACCGGGAGAACCGTCGGAAGCAGGCCGCTGTAGCGGTAGAACATATACTTTGCCATCTGGCATGCGTAAAGCGACGCACCAGTCCCGGTCAGAATCAGATTCTTCTTTTTCTGAAGCAGAGCACGAAAGGCCTCTGCCCGCGGCAGGTACTCTGCCAGAAGCGTGCGGCAGACCTCAGTTTGATCGTGGATTTCATTCCACATTGCTGTTTTCAATGTCATTACCCCTTTACAGATCCCGTTATAAGTCCTTTGGTCAGGTATTTCTGGAAAATCACATAGATCAGCACTGATGGGATCATCACGATGTTCAGCCCCGCGAACAGTGTCACCCAGTCGGCGCGTAGCTTGAAGGTAGACATCAGCGACACAATGCCAACCGGCAGTGTCATGTGTACTTTCTCCCGGATCAGCGTCAGTGCAAAAATATAGTCGTTCCAAATCCAGACAAAATTGAAAATGATGATTGTGATGATTCCGTTCTTTGCCAGCGGAAACACCACCCGCCAGAATGTCTGCTGCGGCCCGCAACCGTCGATGGCCGCGGCCTCCTCCAGCTCCGCCGGCATCGACTGAAAGAAGCTGTTCAGCACCAGCACGGAATACGGCAGGCTGAAGACCACATAGACCAGAATCAGGCCAGGCACCGAGTCCCAAAGTCCAAGCTTGTGCATCGTTGTGAACAGTGACGGCAGCAGAAGCGTCACCGGCACATACAGCCCCGCGATGATGAGCATCCGCACGCCGCGGCTCCAGCGCGTCCGGTTGCGCGCCAGAATGTAGGACACTGTGGACGCAAGCAGCACAACGATCGCGACCGAAACCAGCGTGATGACCACACTGTTGAGCGCATATGTCCTGAAATCCACCTTGACCCATGCAGAAGCATAATTTTCAAACTGCGCCTTTGCCGGAAGCCCCCACGGATCGGTCACAAATTCCTGATTCGTCTTCAGGGAGGTATAGACGATCCAGCTCAGCGGGAACAGAATCCCGACCGCGTAAATCACCGCGAACAGATCCCGTACCGCCGCAAGCGGATGCAGTCTTTTTCTCTTATTCATCCTTGAACCGCCCTCCCATCAGCTTCATAATACAGAAAATCAAGATTGCCAGTACGGCGAACAGCAGCACGCCGATCGCGGAGGCGTAGCCATAATCGCTGTATTTGAACGCCTGCTCATAGAGATACGTCGTCAGAAGCTCAGAGCTCCTGTTTGGGCCACCCTTGGTCATGATGTAGACCAGCTCAAAGGAATAGTTGAAGGCGGTGACACAGAAAAAGACCATGGATGTTGAGATCTCGTTCCAGATTCCCGGCAGCGTAATGTGCACAAACTGCCCCCACTTGCCTGCGCCGTCCATCCGGGCCGCTTCATAGCGCTCCTCCGGAATATTCAGGATCGCAGCGATGAACATAATCATGTAGAATCCGACGTTGATCCAGACCAGCGGCACCGTCAGCGCACCCATAATCGTGCGCTTGTCCCCAAGCCAGACATGCTGAAGCGCCGACAGGCCCAGCTTTTCCAGCAGTGTATTGAGCAGGCCGAACGACGAATTGTAGATGAACGACCACAGAATGGATACGATCGCCGTGGACATGACGTAGGGAATAAAGTAGATGATCTTGAGTGTCTGGTGGAACCTGTCCGTTTTTGAAGTGAAGAAAACCGCAAACGCCAGTGCAAGGCCAAACGTCAGCATCGTGCAGCCGATCAGCAAGTATAGGTTGTGCCCCAGCGCATCCCAGACATTTTTGTCTGAAAGCAGGCGTGCAAAATTCTCAAAGCCGACAAAGCGAATGTTCTTTGAGTAGCCGCTCCATTCGCAGAGGCTGAGCACCAGCGACTTGATGCAGGGGTAAACACAGAACACCGCATAAAGCAGCAGTGTCGGCACCAGATAGGTCAGAACAAACCGCCGATTCCGTTTATGCATCATGTATCCGCTCCTTCCGGTCTGCCAGAAATGCCATAAGCTCCTGAAACTCCGGGCTCTTGCCTTGGCGGACATAGAAGCCAGAAACCGCATTGCCAAGACACAGGCAGTCCCGCAGCGCAAATCCCGCCAGCAGGCCAAGCGTAAAGCCGGCGTTGAAATTATCGCCGCCGCCGGTGGCAACCAGAGGTTGCTCGACAAAATAGCCGGGGCACTCCGCCTCTTCTCCGTCCAGGAAGCCCATCGCGCGGTCGCGCAGATGCAGCACCAGACAGGTACATCCGATTTTTGCCCGCACCTGCCGGGCCTTTTCCACCGTATCCCGCGTGCTGCCAACACTAAGTGCCGCAGCCAGCAGGCTGCATTCATTCTCATTGACGCTCAGTATCACCGTGCGGCGCGTCTCAAACTGACGCAGCAGCTCCAGCAGTTCGAGTAATTCCTTCGGCTGCCGCCCAGAGGCATCGGAAATGTCCATAAACAGATATTTTGTTCTGTCTGCCGGATACGGCTCCAGCAGATTCCGGTATACGTTCCGGAACAGTGCCGTCGCGCCGCCAAGCTCGCTCCAGTTGAGCAGCGCCAGCACATTGTCCTGCCGCGCCCAAGCCGTCAGCTCCGGCAGGCCGACCCGCTCCTCCAGCCGCTCCCAGGTGATCTGGCGCAGCTTATCCATGGAGGCCAGCATCAGCTTGCCATCGTCAAACTCCAGCGCCTGGCAGAACGCCTGCTCACAGATGTCATAACATACACAGTTCGGACTCATTCGCTGAAAAGCGCTTCCGGCGCTGTCGCCAAAGCTGCCTGCGCAATGCACCCGCACGCCAAGACATCCCAGCGCGTTTGCATAGATTGCCATATTTCCGCCGATCTTCTCGCAGACGGTCTCCAGCTCCAGCGATGCACTCAGCCCGGACTTTTTGCTGAGATATTCCGCAAATTCTGCAATGCTGCGGAAGAATTCCTTTGTTCCGTCCGGACGGACGCCGCGGATCACATGAGAAACCTGATCCGTGACCGCATCAAACCCGGCGGCTGCGGTAAAACCGCCGGGCCGGATGCTCTGAAGCTTTTGAAGCAGTGTCTTTTCCACTAGTTCACTCCCTGTGCAACCGTATCCATTCGTTCACAGAAGCCGTCTACATCGATCTCGCTCTGAACCAGCGCGTTGATGCAGTTGTTCAGCTCATTGAGCACTTCCTTGTACTTGACCTTGTACGGTGCGCTGATGACCTCGACCTTTTCGGCGTCAATCTTGTTCCAGATGGTCTGCACGCTGCCCGGCAGGTTGACCAGTACCTCATCTGAGGTCTTATCCAGCGCCATCAGATAGCCAGTCTGCTCCGAGACATACTTTGCATTCTCTTCCGAATAGAACATACGGAGCAATTCTTTGACGTACTCCATTTTGGCATCATCCGCCTGCTTCGGCAGGATCATGCACTCCACGACCGCCGTTGTGGATGTTTTGTCCATGCCATCCTCAGCTGGAGCAAAGAGGGGTGTCAACTCAAATCCATCCGGCCACTGGTCGCCCATTTCACTCTCCAGCCAGCTGCCGGAGGAAACAAACGCATCCTTGTGCGAGATGAAATCGATCTGAGACTGGATGTGATCCATCGAAAGCGAGCCGGGGTTCACGTAGCCATCTGCTACCATACCGGCAAATCGCCCGACCGCCGTGCGGACTGCATCGCTCTTCCATGCCCCCTCCGTGTTGGCATTGATGGCGTCATAGGCCGCGGGATCCAGATTGTAAACCATCGGCATCAGCAGCGCGTCTGCTGTCATAAACGGGTATGCGCCCGCATAAACCAGTGGGGTCACTCCGGCCGCAGCGATCTGATCGCACAGTGCAGAAAACGTACCCCAGTTCTCTGCCATCGTCCAGCCGTTTTCCGCAAACAGCGCCTGGTCGTAGAATGCAGACGCAACCAGCTTCGTGATCGGCAGGAAATAATGCTTGCCGTTCAGCTCACCGAGTGAAACACCGGCCTGGAAGACTGTATCGCCTAGCGTGCCCGTCTCCTCATAATTCTGCTGCGCCAGCACATCATCCACCGGGTATAGCAGGCCCTCGTTTGCAAAACCGTAATAATCCACATCGCTGATCCATGAATAGAAAATATCGGGCGCCTCACCGATATTCAGCAGGTTCCGGATCGCAGAATAGGCTTCTGCGTTGGTCTCCAGCTTGACTTCCACATCCGGGTACTTTTCCGCGAATTTCTGAAGCGGAAGCTCCCAGAAGCGATACGTGTCCTCTTCCTGCCAAAGGATGTTGATGGTCATCCCGCTGGGATCCGCAGCCGTGTTTTCCTGCTTGCCGGAGCCCGTACAGGCACTGAGTCCTGCCATCAGACACAGGGCCAGAAGCAATGCTGTCAGTCTTTTCATTTTCATTTCCTCCAAATAATTTTTGACCTTCCGGTCTGGGAACACTATGTTTCGGGGACCCAGCGCGTCAGCACCATTTCTGCCGCGCCGCGCAGCGCCGTCCGGTCGCAGCCATCGTCCAGTTCGATGCACGGCATGGTGCGCTCACCCGCAATGGAGCGGGAGGCCACGCTGCGCCGCAACGCGTCCATATGCTCGGAAAAGAAGCTGCTCGTTTCACCGCCGATGTAGATCACGGCAGGGTTGAACATGTTATTCAGCACACTCAGCAGTGCGCCCATGATGCGCACATTTTCCTCCAGTACCTTCTGCGCATTGGGATCCGCCTGCCGGAGCGCAAGCCTGAATGCCTCAAAATCCTGCATCTGCGTTTCGCCGTTCAGATTGTATTTGCGGATGTAGCCATCCATTTGCAGGTCTGACTCAACACAGCCGTAATTGCCGCACAGGCGGCATTTCAGATTTGGGTTGCCAATCGGAATATGGCAGATCTCCGGTGCATAGCCCCTCGCGCCCGTGACCAGCATGCCGCCTGTCACGATGCCTACGCCAAGACCAGCATCTGCAAACACGTAGACAATGTCATCTGTCACGGTCTCCGCCTGCTCCGTCCGGCGCATGGCCGCCGCACAGAGATTGGACTCATTGTCAATATAGACCGGCTTTCCAAGGCGCTCACGGAACATGTCGCGCATGGGTTGGTTGTTGAAAAGCGGGATCTCTGAGGAAACGATCCGATGCGTATCCGTCTCGAAAATACCGGGCACCGCCACGCCTGCGCCAACGATCCGCTCCTCCGGGAACTGCGGCAGCACGCCATGGCGGTAAAGCTCCGCACACGTGTCCACCACCGTATCGATCGTTCCTCCGGCGTCATAGGCTGCCTCCTGCTCATACAGGAACCGGTTCCATGCGTCCAGCACGGCAACCGTAACCATCCCCTTCTGTGTGAGATTAAAGCAGACCATCACGATCCGATCCTCCGCCAGTGAAAGCACTGACGGGATCCGCCCCAGCGTCTTCTCGCCGGAAAGCTGCCGCTCCGCCAGATAACCAGCCTCACAGAAGGCATTGCAGATGTTTGAAACCGTCGCAAAGCTCAGCTCGGTCTCTGCCGCAGCCTGCCGCCGCGTTCCGGATTTGTTCTTCCGGAAATATTCCCATATCTTTTTTGCGTGCAGGCGCTTGATATCCACACTGTTCGCAGCTTCCATACGCGCTCACTCCATTTTATTTTATAACTTATTTTAAGTGTTAAAATAAGTATACTCCATTCTGTGTGCCTGTCAATGCGCATCTTATCCGAAAATCTCCGCATATTTTTGTGTATTCTGATTCTCCGCACGCTCCGTGTGGGCGTGCCAAAAGGCCGCTCACCTTATGGTAAGCGGCCTTACAACTTGTCAAAGAACCCTCTGCTTTCAGGAAGCGAGAGCGGGCATTTTTTCGTAATATAGACAAAAACAATCGAAAAGGAAGGCCTTCCAACTTCATGCCGCCAGTTTTTTGAGATTCAGGGCAGCAAATTTAAGCCTGACCCATCTCGTGACGGCTACCAGGCCTCGATGGTGTTATAACGCATCGCGTGTTTTTCCTTCGCGTCCGCAAAGACCCGTTCAATCGTTTCCTTGCGCTGCGCATAAATTTCTCTCGCACGCTCTGTTTTTCGTATCTGCTCCACTAAATCCAGATACTCCTGCCAGATGTGCGTCGTATGAGCTTTCTGCCCCTTTTCATTTGCCCCGCATCTTGCTTAACATGGGTAGTTCCTGCACTGTTCCGGTATGCTCCGGTAGGTCCGCTTGGCATCCCGGTCCGTCGTGGTGTGCCGCAGGGCCCCGCCCCGCGGACAGGTATAGGTATCGTTCGCCGGATCATAGGTGTATTCCCACGGCTTGTATCCGTTCTGCCTGCCGGTATATCTTGTATACGGAAGCATCAGGATCCTTCCGTCCTCTATCGTTTTCTTTGCGATCCACGGGGCCTTGTTGTCCGCGTCCATTGTGACGAACTTTACTTCCTTGAATTTTCATGTGACTTCATCATACACAGCGTTCCATGCCACGCTGTCGTAGACGTTTCCTGCCATTACCTCCGCACTGAGGGCAAACCTGTTTTTATCGCAGACCGTATGTGCTTCATACGCAACCAGCACCATCTTGATCAGCACCACCTGGTCGATCCCCGGCTGCCCATTGCCATGGCAGTAATATGGTGACAGCGCCGTGCATCTTTATTTCGTTCTTCCATTTCCGTACCTCGCCTTTTCGCTATTATACCAGATTTTGAGGCGCTTTTTGGGCTTTTTGACAGACTGAAAGGGCCGCCCCATGGGGCGGCCCTTTCCTGTCCTTGTGTGCTTAAATGACGTTGTATTCCTTCAGCAGCTTCTCAATATCCGTGCCGGCAATTTTTTCAAGTGCCTTCTTCAGCACCAGCTTTTCAGCCAGATTCAGTTTCATGTCCGTCACGGGCTTTCCGTCACGCAGCTTCACGGTTGCGTTCAGCAGATCGCGCACATCGTATACGCTGCCCCACACCTCCGGCACGCCGCGATCCACGTTCAGCAGCGTGTACAC
>CAKTXB010000052.1 GCA_934630555.1 uncultured Oscillospiraceae bacterium | reverse complement strand
GCCAGAGCCTTCCCTTCGGCGCAGTCTGCATGATGTGCATCGACTTCTGATAGACCTCCTCCGGCGTGCCGCGCAGCATGTCCTTAATCGGATGCAGGTTGCCCATCAGCACGATGCCCGAATCCAGCGTCGACGCAAGCTCCTCGATCGGGTCACCGAAATGCGTGATCGTGGTGCCGAATTCATGCAGCGTGTCGCCGACGTGAATCTGACGACCCTCGTTGTGGTAGAGCACGAATTTGCAGTCCGGGAACTCGGCATGGATACGTTTTAAATACGGCAGGCAGAACTCGTCCCAGCTTGCGCGGCCGATCTGGTTCGAGGCATGGTCGGGCAGATAGAGCTTTTTGAGCTTGCCGTTGATCTTCTGCTGCTCCAGCAGCGAATAAATCAGGCCGTCGGTGATGATGTCAAGCATTTTGTGAATCAGCTCTGGCTCCTCATAAAAGCCCATCAGAAATTCCGACATGCCCAGCAGCAGGCAGCCCGTCTCGACCGGGCCGAGCGCATAGCCGACGCCGTCCAGGAAACCGTAATCGTCGATGTAGCGCTGCGGCAAGTGCTTCCACATGTATTCGTACTGGTGCAGCATCTCCGGCAGCAGGCTGTTGGCCGGTTCAAAGCGGAGGCTGTCGATCTCGTCATAGTCGTGGATGACCGGCATGGCGCGCGGTGCATCGTTGTCAAAGTAAAGAACCTCGCTGCCGAACATCGTCGGCTCAAGCACCGCGCCGAAATCCGGCCACACGCCCGGTATAACCCATGCATCCGGAAACAGATCCACCGCCTTCATCTGAATCTCCATCTTGCGCTCGACATTCAGATAAAAATCCTTCTGCGTCGCGCCCACGGAGGTCGTGATGAAGGGCGCCGGGCCCCAGATGATGAACGGGATCTGCGCGGGCTGGCCCGACAGGATCTTCATGGCATTTTTTGCACATGCTTTCATACGCATTCACTCCCCTGTTTTCTGCCGTGCGGCAGTCACTTATTTCACTTATCATATAACATATATGACAAGTGAAGTCAAGACATATCTTGCCTTTTTTCGTCAAATTTGTGTAAATATCATAATTTTTCTTTGCTTAATTCGTCGTATTGACATAATTGGCTTGCATTTTTTCGTAAAATTACAAAGAATAAATTGACAAACCGAATGATTTCGGCTAGTATGAAAGTAACTTGTTATGTGGTATGGTATGTGATATGGACGGCATTCTGAATAAAATTGAAAAATTTAATCTCGTGGATGAGGCCTATATGCAGCTCAAGCAGTTGATTCTGGCCGGCACGTGGAAGGAGGGCGAAAAAATCCCCTCCGAAAAGCAGCTGTGCCAGATGCTGAACGTCAGTCGGATTGTGGTGCGCGAGGCGCTCCAGCGCCTGCGGAGCGAACGGATGATCGTGACGTATCAGGGCATGGGCTCCTTCATCGCAAATCCGCGCAACTTTGTCAATCTGGATGCTGCTGTTCCCCAGACCGAGCTGACGCAGGAGGCTTTCCGGCAGATCATGGAGCTGCGCTCATGCATAGAGTACCACGCAATCGAGCGCTCTGCCGTCACCGCTTCCGAAGCCGATCTTGAGAAAATCCGCCAGACCGCTGACCAGATGGAGCGCACACAGGACGACTATGAGAAGTTCACGCTGGCCGACTATGCGTTCCATATGGCCATCCTCGAAAGCGCGCACAATCCAATGCTCGTCCGTGCGATGGAAAGCTGCCGTGAGCCGGTTCTGCAATGTCTTGGCGAGATGAACCGCCTGAACGACAGCCGCCGCTGGGGCATCGACCTGCACCGCCAGATCGCAGGCTGTCTCAGCCGCCGTGAGCCGCAGCAGGCCATCCGCCTGCTCAAAAAGAACGACGAATACAACTCCGCCCGCATGGCCCAGTTTTTTCACAAAAAAGAGACTGCCCCGGAAACGGACGATTGCAACAAATGACCTTTCGCTGCTCGCCTCTTCATCAGGGGTGATGAAGCATCCTGCCGTATACTCTGATAAAACCCGCCTGTTCGATTCGTGCATCGAACAGGCGGGTTTTGAAATATGCAGTGCAAATCAGAACCCTGATATGATACGATCCGTGTATCATATGAACTGCATCCCATTTGTTAGACAAGTATGGTAAAATAAAAGCGGGTGATGAAAAAATGCTGGAACGAGGAAAGATGGACCGGAACAGGGTGGAGTTTGCAGTAATAGACCAATTGGTACCCGCGGAGCATCTGCTTCGAAAAATAGATGCAGCCGTAGACTTCAATGCGCTGTATGAAATGGTGGAGCCGCTCTATTGTGAGGATAATGGGCGCCCCAGCATTGATCCGGTGGTGCCGTTCAAGATGGTCCTGATCCAGCATCTGTACGGACTGCCCTCGCTTCGGCGGACAGCGGAGGAGATTCGCACCAACATTTGTTACCGCTGGTTTCTGGGCTATACGCTGCAGGAGGAAACACCACGTTTTTCTACGGTGAGCTATAACTTCCGGCAGCGCTTTACTGCGGAAACAGCAGACAAGGTATTTGCATGGGTCTGGAGCGAAGTGGCAGAAGCAGGCTATCTGTCGCCGAGAGCTGTTTTTATTGATGGCATCCACATCAAGGCCAACGTCAACACGAAGAAGCGAGTGAAGGAACAGATCCCGGCAGCCACCAAACACTATGCGAAAGAGCTGATGGAAGAGGTCAACGCGGATAGAGAAACGCATGGCAGGAAACCCTTTGATGACGACGACGATCATCCGACATCTGCAAAGAAAGCCAAAGACAATACCTCTAAGAAGAAGCTGGCGGGGAAAGAAAGAGAAAAACCGGCACACGCTCCACAGCCTACAAGCGGCCCCAGACCATGAGGGGTGGACATGAGTGGTGGAAATACGTCTACGATGAATTCTACGACTGTGTGATCTGTTCCGAATACCAGCCGTTAAAATACAACACGACAAACCGTGACGGATACCGGGTAGACAAGAGCGATCCGAATATCTGTGCGACCTGTCCGAGCAGAGAACTGTGCACCCATTCCAAAAACTGTGTCAAAACGGTGCAGCGGCATATCTGGAAGGGCTATGAGGAACTGGCAGACGACACCAGATATACGCCTGCTTACCAGTCTCTTTACAAGAGGCGTAAAGAGACCATTGAACATGTCTTTGCGGAAGCAAAAGAAAAAACACGCGATGCGTTATACACATTAAACTTTTGAGATTGATCAGTTTTGATTTGCAAAAAACGTGAAAGCCTTTGAGATTTCAAGAGCTTTTGGTCGGGGGATCTAAAAGGGTGTTGCTTGCGGGCGGGAATTGCGTGTGAAAGGAACCGCGGAAGGGTCCTTTCGCACGCTCGTTTTTTCCGAAGATCAAAGGACGCAGCGTTGTTCCACAGCATTCAGACAAATGAGCATCATCGCGGACTACGTTAGCGCGCGATGATTTTTTATGCTTTGCATGAAAAACGCATCTTTCCTGCACGCTGCTGCGCCTTCCCTTACAATCAAAATCGCTTCGTTGTGTCTATGCTGCTTAACAGGTGTCCACTAATAATGCCTACTTGACAGGGGGCGGCACATGGAAAAGTCCTTTGTATTGGACAGAAACTGTGTTACACTGGGGGTACAAAGCAAAGGAGGTACGGACATGGAAGCGGTGCTTTTTTCGGTTTGTATGGTGCAGTTTTATGAAACTGGCACGGCATACAGCTATCTGACGGGCGGCCTTACGTTGGCTGCCGGCGATTTTGTTGTTGTACCCGTAGGGCGCGGTAACGCGGAAAAGCTGGCGCGTGTTGTGCGTGTTTGGAGCTGTACTGCGCAGGATGCGCCCTACGCGCCGCAAAAGATGAAGACCGTGCTCCGCAAGTCTGAGCAGACAGCCTTTCCGGAGCACCAGAAGCTGCAGTATACTGTGCAGAAGCAGGCGGAGAGCCCCGTGCAGACGGAGCCAAAAAACATCGTTCAGCCGCCGGCACAAACGGTGCAGGCTGCTGAAGAGCGGAAATCTGCGGCGGTGTCTGCCCGGTCGCCGGGCGCATCACAGCCGGTCAGCCGGCCCCAGACAGAGCCGGAAAACCCGAAGCGGAAGGCGCTGTGGAAGTGGATCGTGACTGCGGCGGCGGTCGCGGTGTTTGCGATCTTTGCGCTGCCGCCGATGATTCGCGAAACGCAGCGCCAGACGGCAGAGGCCCAAGCAGAACAGGCGGCCGCGCAGGAAGCGGAGCGTCAGCGCGCGGAAGCGGCAGCGCAGCGCGCGGAACAGGCGCGGCTGGAGGAAGAAGCCGCCGCGCAGCGCCAGCGTGAGGAGGAACAGGCAAGGATCGATATGCTCAAAGACGCGAACCTGCCTTATCCGGGAATGCCGTATGCAGAGCTGTCGTCCACAAAGCTCGGCAAGGCCAGCAAATCAAGCAGCAAACCGCATTCCGGGCGCATACGATATACGTTCGTGTGGCAGGTCCGTGACGGCGATCTGCTCTACCCGGTCTTTAAGGTGACAGTCGAGGATGAGAACGTATTGACGGCGGAGCGGCTGAATCTGGGCTACTGGAACGATATGGCCCTGACGAGCGCGGTCTATCATCAGCCGGAGCGTGCTCCCGCTGCGCCGGAGCAAAGCCAAAACAGCGGCTACGGCCCCGGCTCGACCGGGCTGCGCGATGTCTACGAAAGCGGCGAGGATCTTTATGAGGACGACCCGTGGTCCTATGAGGATGAAGATGAAGCGTGGGATGAATGGTATGAGGACTGAGAACGTATAAACGACCGCCCCGGAACGATTTGTTCCGGGGCGGGGGCGTATGGTGATTCAGTTTGCTGCTCTGCGCTTGGCCAGGTGTATGATGAGACCGATCACGAACCCGATGAGCGCCGGCAGCAGCCAGCCAAGGTTTTTATCGAACAGCGGCAGAAGGGCTTTGGCAAAGCCGATCGGTACGTCCAGATGCAGCGCGTCCTGCACGCCCTGCGGCAGCGTTTTCATGCAGTCAAAAATGGCGGCGAACCATGTGCCGATCATTGTGGCGATGTAGAGGGCGCGGTCATGCTGGAAGAACTTGCCCACAAACGCCAGCACGATGAGCGCAATGGCGGGCGGGTAGATGAGCATGAGCATGGGGATGGAATATTCGATGATGGCGCTGAGGCCCACGTTGGACACGGCGAACGAGAACAGCGTGAACAGGATCGCCCACACGGCGTAGGGGATCTTGCCCTTTGTCATTTTCACAAACGTTTCCGAGCAGGAGGTCACAAGACCGATGGAGGTCTTGAGGCAGGCAAATGTGATGGTGATGGCCAGAATGATCTGCCCGGCACTGCCGAAATAGTGCCCCGCGATCTGCGTCAGGGCGATGCCGCCGTTTTCCGACGTTTCAAACAGCCCGCGCGACTGTGTGCCCATGAGGATGGTGAGCACGTAGATAACGGCCATGAGCAGACCTGTCAGCACGCCGGAGGAGAGCACGTCGCGCGCGACGACATTGTCATCGCTGACGCCCATACGGCGGATGACGTCGATGACGACGATGCCGAATGCGAGACCCGCGATGGCGTCCATCGTACCGTAGCCTTCAATGAACGAAGCGGAGAAGGCACCGGTGCGGTAGGCCTCGGCCGGCTCCACGGACGCAATGGAGGTACTGGGGTTCACAAGTGCCGCGATCACGAGCACAGCCAGGAAAACAAGAAACAGCGGATTGATGATCTTGCCGATCCAGACGGTGATCTTACCGGGCTTCAGCGAGAAGAACAGAACGAATGCAAAGAAGATGGCCGAGAAGATCAGCAGCGCCAGCCATTCGCGGCTGCTGTCCACCAGAGGCGCAACGCCGGTCGTGAACGACACGGTCGCGCAGCGGGGGATGGCAAACAGCGGGCCGATGGTGAGGTAGAGCAGGCACGTGAAGAAAATGCCGTAGCCCTTGCCGACCTTGCCGGACAGCGTTTGCAGACCGTCTGAATGTGTGATGCCGATGGCGGCCACGCCGAAGATGGGAATGCCGACGGCGGTAATGATGAAGCCGATGATGGCGGGCAGAACGTTGCTGCCGGCCATTTGGCCGAGATGAACGGGGAAAATAAGGTTGCCCGCGCCGAAGAACATTCCAAACAGTGTGCCGGCCACCAGGATCTTCTGCCGGCTGGTGAGTTTTTTGGTAGTCATAAATGATCGCTCCTTTTCACATCTCTTTCTGTCAATGATTGTAGCGGAACTGGTTGCAAATTGGAAGCGCTTGATTATAATAAATATATGACAAAACGTCATGGAACACTTTTGACACAGGGAGGCAGAATGCGATGGACAGTAAAAAGCTCGAAATTCTGGTGACAGCGGTGGACCTGGGCAGCTTTACAAAGGCCGCGGAGGTCGTGGGCTACACGCAGTCGGGGCTGACGCATCTGGTGGACAGTCTGGAACGGGAAATTGGCCTGACGCTGGTGCGGCGTGACCGCAGGGGAATTTCACTCACCCGGGAGGGCGAGGCGCTTATGCCGTCTATCCGGGAATTCTTGTGCGCGCACGCGCGGCTGGAAAACCAGATCGCGGCTGTTACAGCGCACAGGACGGAGACCATCCGCATTGCGGCCTATGCCAGTATCGCCATGCACTGGATGCCGGAGATCCTCTACCGCTTCCGGCGTGTGTGTCCGGATATAGTGGTGGACCTGCGCATGGTAGACCATGCGCTGGAGCCGTTTGAGCTGCTGGAAAAGTGGCGCACGGACGTCATTTTCGGCGCAAAGCAGAGCGGCTTTGCCTGTGACTGGACACCGCTGTGGGATGATCGGATGTATGCCATCCTGCCGCCGGACTATCCGATCGAAGGCGACAGTTTTCCCATTGCGGCATTTTCCGGCCGGGAATTTCTCATGCCCTATGGACGCTTTGATGTGGATGTGCTGGCGGCGTTTGAAACGTACGGCGTAAAACCAAGCATCCGTCCGTGCCGCGTAGACGATGAAACGGTCATCCGCATGGTAGGCAAGGGCCTTGGCGTGACGATGATGGCAGAGATGATGCTCCGGGGCCGCACGGACGGCGTGAAAATTCTGCCCATTGCCCCGCAGACGTGCCGGGAGCTTGGCATGGGCCTGCAGCCGCGTGCCGAGCTGACAGAGGGCATTCGCCAGCTGCGCGCGTGCGTGCTGGAATATATCGAGGAGCTGTCGTAAAAGAAGCCTCGCAGAGTTCGCGCCCGCAGGCGCGAAAAGAGTCCGGATCATGTTCGGCGGCGGCGTGTACGTCGCCGAACATACTTTACGTCATGCAAGCGCATCATTTGTGCGCTATAAGCGCACAAATGATACGCGCAGCATGGCGCAAGCCTTCTCAAACGTGGACCCAGCGCAGCGGTTCGCGTTTGAAAGCGTGTCAAAAATGCTTTTTTGACACGCTCAAGCGCGCCCGCATATGGCTGTATGCGGGCGCGCTTCTTGAAAGGGGATAGGGAAACGTCAGATGGCGGCGGTGAGGCGCTGCCATTTGACGCGCTTATAGAACCAGACGGACAGCGCCGATCAGGTCATTCCCATGGTGGAGGCCGGGCTGGGCGTTGGCATTGTGCCGCAGGATCTCATCCACCCGTCCGACCGGATCTGCACAGTGCGTCTGCGCGAGCCGCTGCCGCCGCGCAGTATCTGTCTGGTCAAACGAAAAGACCAGCCCCTCAGCGTAGCCGCCAAGGAGCTGGAACGGATGATCCTGGAATATGGTGCGCTGCACGCCGGCGCTTAGTCTGCCCGCGCGGTGAGCCGTTCCGGCAGGACGGCATCCAGCAGCCGGTCATAAAGGGCGCTGCGCTTTAAAAGCTGCGCCGCGCCGGGAAGCATATCCAGCTGCGTGCAGAAAATGAGCAGCTCCTGCCCGGCGCCAAACGTTTCGGATACGAACCGCAGGGCGTTTTCCAGATGTGTAAACGCCGCCTGCTCCGCCGCGTCCGCCGCACTGCGGCGGGCGTTTTTTTCGGCTGCCAGCGCATTTAGATCAGCACTGCCGTCCAAAACCGAATGCAGGCACGCGGCCAGCCGCCGCTCTGCTGCCTCTTCTTCCGGGGGAAGCACGCCGCTTTCTTTGCGGATGCGCACGGCGCGTTCCCGGCGGGCAAGATTTTCCTGCGCGGTGCGAAGGGGCTGCTGCTCATTTGCCAGTGCGGCACAGAAGCTGACAAGGCTCTGCGCCAGCGCCGTATCGGCGCGCCACGCGGCAAGCTCGCGCCCCAGCGCGTGCAGCAAAAGCTCCACGGCGGCCAGCCGCCCGTCAAAGCGCAGTGCACGCAGCGGCGCGGCGGCTGCGGCGCTTTCGCCGCGCAGAACGGCTGGCAGGTCGAGCTGGTCGCGGCAGACGGTATACAGCCGGAAAAACGCGGCGAACGACGCGGCGATCTGCTCATGCTGCAAATATTCGCCAAACAGCGCGTCCTCGACCGGGAGGCCCAGACGCGCACAGCCGGCCAGCATTTCCGAAAGGTCTTCCCAGCTGCGCGCTGTGACAAAGCTGCGGCCATGCGCATGGGGCTGCACGCAGTAAAAATGGGCCGGATCCAGCTCCAGATACGCCAGAATGGCCGGATGCAGCCCGTGCGCGCAGGCATAGCTGCGCCAGACGGGATAGTTTTCTTCAATGCTCAAAAGCCGCACGCGGTCCATGGTGGCCGTGTCAAACAGCCGCGCGGACTGATTATACTGCGGCGGATTGCCTGCACTGACGATCATCCAGCCCTCCGGCAGGCGGTGCGTGCCGAACTGTTTCGTCTGTAATAGCTGAAGCATGGCGGGCATGAGCGTTTCGGACACGCAGTTGATCTCATCCAGAAACAAAATGCCCGTTTTGCGGCCGGTCCGTTCCATCTGATCGTAGACGGCGGCGAGGATCTCGCTCATGGTGTATTCCGTGGCCATGCACGGCTTGCCGCCGTATTGCTTTTTGCAGATGTGCGGCAGGCCCAGCGCGCTTTGGCGCGTGTGGTGCGTCATGGTGTAGGCCACGAGCCCCACGCCAAGCTCCGCGGCCAGCTGTGACAGCACCGCTGTTTTGCCGACGCCCGGCGGGCCCATGAGCAGCAGCGGACGCTGACGCGCGATGGGAATGCACAGCTGCCCGTCCGGCGTGCGCTCAGTGTAGGCCAAAAACGCACGGCGCAGCTCTTCTTTTGCTTTGGCTATATCCATCCTTCATCCCTCCCGGGTCTTGCGGCATCCAGCACGAGCGTGCGCGCCCAGTGCGGGATGTTGATGTCGTCGCAGCGGTATTGCAGCATCACGAATGCGACGGGATAGTCCGGAGCCTGCTCGGGGAACACGCCATAGCCGTCTGTAAAGTACAAAACGCCGCCCAGATGCGTCAGATCACCGCTTTGTATAAGCCGGTCAATGTGCCGCAGCGCGGGGCGAAAGTCTGTCCCGCCGCCGCCGTACAGCGCCAGATGCGCAAGGTACCACTGAAATTCATCTAAATTCGTGACGAGCGTGTCCTGCTGCACGGCGCAGTCGCATTGCAGGATGTGCAGCCGGAAGCGCTCAAAAAACAGCTGCTCATCCAGCAGGATCGACCGCACGGCACTGAGGAACCACGCCGTCATGCCGCGTGAGCAGGAGGCGGACGTGTCCAGCACAATGACAAGCTCCCGCAGCTTTCGCTCTTCGGAATATTCCAGCGGCTCGATGAGCGGCACGCCGCCGCAGTGTTCCAGCCCATAGGCATACCATGCGTAGGAAAAATCCACGTCGCTCACGTGACGGTTTTCGTGCAGCACGGAAAAATCCCGCAGCAGCGCGGCAAAGCGCGCGTGATTATCGGGCAGCTCCGGAAGCAGGAGGCGCTCTCCGGCAGTGCCGGAGCCGATCTTCGGCTTTTGGGGCTGCAAATACGGGCGCAGCGCGGCGCCCTGCCGCCGCCAGAGCGCGGCGCGCGCAGCCTCGCTGTCACCGTCTGTGCCGCCGGAGGCATTGACGCGGGCGCGCTGCGCGGCGGTGTTCCAATACGTGTGGCTGTCGCGCCGGACAAGCGGGAACAGCTGCTCGCGGGGAACGGGAAAGTCCTGGATCAGCCGCGCATACAAGGCCGGGGCGGAGCAGGCTGCGGACGGGTCACAGGCGTAGTAGGCCCGCCCGAGCGGGCCATCCAGCGGCAGCCCCAACAGACGGCAGCGCAGAAACTCTGCGCACAGATCGCACGCCAGCGCCCACGCCTCCGCGTCCTGCGGCGCACGCAGCCACGGGTGGCCCAGCATGGCGTGCAGCACACTGTGCAGCAGCACATCGTCTGCCGCCGCGTCTGTGCGCGCCTGCGCCAGAAAGGAAGGCGGCGCGTAGAAAAACCGCCCGTCCGTGCTCGGGGCATCGCCCGTTTTCCAGTCAAGCAGCCCCAGCGGCAGCGCCAGCATGGGCAGACGGCGATAGAGCCGCCCGCGCAAAAGCTGATACAGCTGCGCCTTGTCCATCTGACCGCCGCCCTTCCGTTGATCTTACCGCCCAGTATAGCACGCGCGCTGCTTTCTGAAAAGCGGCGCGCACAAAAAATGCGCCGCAGCTGGAAAGCTGCGGTGCGGCAGTCTGTCAAAAAAGCCTCGCAGAGTTCGCGCCCGCAGGCGCGAAAAAAGTCCGGATCATGTTCGGCGGCGGCGTG
>CAKTXB010000051.1 GCA_934630555.1 uncultured Oscillospiraceae bacterium | reverse complement strand
GATGTAGACCGGCCCCTTGTGCTCTGCCGCATAGCGCAGAATGGCCGCAAACTCATGCGCATCGCCGGGGTCGTAGACCTCAAAGCGCGGCATATTGCGGTAAATGGCCACATCGTCGATCGAGATGTGCGTACCGCCGTTTTTTTCACTCGTCAGGCCGGCATACGTGCCGATGACCTTGACGTTAAAATCGTTGTAAGCAATGGAGTTCTGGGCCTGATCGCACGCGCGCTGCGCCACAAAGCACGCAAACCCGCTCACGAACGGCAGCTTGCCCATCGCGGCAAGGCCGGCCGAGAAGCTCAAGGCATCCTGCTCAGCAATGCCCACGTTGAACATCCGCTCGGGATACGCGTCATAAAACGGGCGGCTGCCGGCTGCCTTCATCAGGTCCGCTTCCACCGCCACGAGCTGCGGATACTCCGCGCCCATCGCCGTCAGCGTTGCACCATAGGTGCTGTTGGTATCTTTTTCTTCACCGAATCCTCGCATGGCGCTCACCGTCCTTCCAAATCGCGCAGGCCCTGCGCATACTGTTCTTCCGTGATCTGACCGCTGTGCCACTGGTACTGCCCCTCCATGAAGGAGATGCCCTTGCCCTTAATGGTGTTGCAGATGATCACGCTCGGCTTGCCCGCGGCAGCCTTTGCCGTGTCAATGGCCTTGCGGATGGCCGCCGTGTCGTGACCGTCAATGGTCTGCACGTGCCAGCCAAAAGCCGTCCACTTGTCCGCCAGCGGCTCCAGCGCCATCACGTGCTCCGTCGTGCCGTCGATCTGATTGAGGTTGCGGTCCACGAATGCCACCAGATTGTCCAGATGATAGTGGCCGGCCGTCATGGCAGCCTCCCACACCTGGCCCTCGTCCAGCTCGCCGTCGCCCAGCAGCGCGTAAACATACAGCGGATCCTTGTCCAGCTTCGCCGCGCTCGCCATGCCGCAGGCCACAGACAGGCCCTGTCCAAGCGGGCCGGAGGAATAATCAATGCCCTGGACCTTCAGCCGGTCCACGTGCTTCGGCAGGCTGCCGCCGTTCTGGTCCAGCTCTGCCAGGCGGGCCGGGTCAATAAAGCCGCGGTCAGCCAGAATGACGTACAGCGGCGGGCCGGCATGGCCCTTGCAGAGGATGAACCGGTCGCGGCCGGGCCAGTTCGGGTCCTCCGGACGCACATTCATCACGTCGTAATACAGCGTCGTCATGATCTCAATGGCCGACAGCGAACCGCCGTAATGGCCGCCGCCCGCGTGATAGATCGTTTCAAACGTCTTGCGGCGCAGCTGCTGCGCCTTTTCCTGTAACTGCATTTTTTCCCGTCCTTTCAGTTGCGCCGGGCCGGAAGCCGGCCCGGCGCAGATAAAACGTATGCTGATTTGTGGGTTCCAAAAGGCTGTGCCGCGGCATCCGGCAAGAGCATTCAGCGAGAGATTTTGGCCCAAGACAAGGTTTGAAAACGCGGGAATACTTTGTGTATTTCAAGTTTTCAAACCGCAGGCTTGCGGCAAAAGATCCGCTGAAGGCCGCAGCGTCCGGCGCCGCCGCATCCCTTAGTACACGAACTTGTTGATGCCGTAGACGGAACGCCAGCCCTCGGTGAACGGCTTCTTCATGTACGGAGCCATCTCCTCGGTGGTGCGCAGCGTCATGGCCTCCGGCTTCGGGGTCGTGCCGGCGGGGTAGGAATCCAGATACTGATCGATTAGCATGACCAGATACTTCATGATGCAAAGCAGCGGACGCTTGGCCTTGAGCAGCGTGGCGCGGGTCGGATGGCCGACGACGCCTTCCGGAGTCGCAAAGATCTCCATAGCGGAATGGCCTTCGCCCTCAGACCAGCGGGAAGGACGATGGTAGCTGTCGACGGAGTTGTCGAAGTCGCCGTTGTCTTCCTTCATCAGGCTCATCGGGTCGGTGTCCACGGCGTAGCTCATGTTGACCATCTTCGGGAACAGGTACAGGCCGCAGGAGGTCTCTGCCTCGTCAGCATGAGTGAACGGGGTGTCGTAGATACCGCCGTCACGCTTGATGGCGAACATCTCACGAACCGCACGGTGCCAGTCGATGGCGCGGAAGATGCCGGGCAGCTGATAGGTCTTGCAGAAGCGCTGCAGCGCAGACTCGATGACCCAGAACTGACCATGGTTGTTGATGATGATCTGCTTGCGGTAGCCGTCGTTCCACAGGCCGAGCATCACGTCCTCCAGCTGGCCGATGACGATGTCCTCATGGACGACGATGGTGCCGGGCATGCCCATGTGGTGCAGCGGATGGCAGCCATAGTTGAGGGGCGGCAGCGCGATCGCGGTCGGATAGCCCTTCTTGGCGGTGTAGCGGCGAACGCCTTCGCAGATGCAGGTGACAAAGAAGGTGTCCATGGCGCTGACGGTGTGGTCGCCGTGCATTTCGGTGCAGCCCACCGGAATGAGGACGACGTCGTTCTTTTCCTGTTCCTTCTTCAGGTCCTTGCGGATGGTGGTCTGGATGTACATACCCGGTGCGCCAAGCTGCGGGTCGCAGGGGAAGCCGAACGCAGCCAGCTGCTCGTCCAGCCAGGCCTCATCAGCGTCGAAGATCTCGCGCTTCATGCGGCCGACTTTCGTGTCTTCAAAGCTCATTTTTCCGTCCTTGCTGTAGATCAGGCCCGGTACATCGTTCAATGCCATAGCAAAATATCTCCTTACTCCTAGTATATTTTTCAGCGACTACAACGTTGTAGTACACATCCTTTATAGCACGATTCCGCTTTGCTGTAAATGGAGAATCCGCGCGGATTTTAGCACAATCCGGCAGTCGCGGATCTTTCTGCCCAAAGTGCTCGCGCCCCACCCGCAATTCAGTCTGTGCGCGGGAATCCCTGCAGCGAGACAGCCCCAAGCGCATACTGTAACCGCGCAAAACGAACTATAACGTTGCAGTATCTTTATTTTGACCACTATAACCGTTTTAGTCAATCGTGAAAACTCCCTGTATTTTCCGGTTCAAAATTGTGCATAATGACGAAAATCGTCATTATTCTTCAAAACCTTTTAACTTTTCCTTGCATAATTTTCGGAATAGAGCTATCATGTGCCTGTGTATTTTATTCTCAAGTATGCAGCCGACTATTATAACGTTATAGCTGGAGGACTTTTTACCATGGCCTACGTCAAGCTGGCGGACATTGCCGCCGCGACCGGGATCTCCATTTCCGGTGTATCCAAAGCGCTGGCCGACAGCCCGGAGATCAGCGCGCAGACGCGTCTGCGCGTCCAGCAGACTGCCGCCGCCATGGGCTATCATTCCAATACCTTTGCCCGCTCGCTGCGTCTTGGCTCGTCCAAGCTCATCGGCGTCATCATCCCGCGCAATGACAATCCGTTCTATTCCGGCATTCTGCAGGGCATCTCGGAAACGCTCACCGCGCAGGGCTATACCATGATCGTCACCACCTCGGGCGATACCATGCAGGGCGAAAGCGCCGCGCTGGCCTCGCTGCTGTCCATCCCCACCTGCGGCATCCTCGCCGTGCCGTTCGCGCTGGAAAATTACCGCCACGTCACGCAGCCGCTCGTGTTCATGTCGCGCTATCCCTACCGCGACTGCCCGGAAGCCGCCTGCTTCCCCGCCCAGCCGGAGCATGACAGCTATGTCGTCAACGATGACTTTGAGGGCCAGCGTCTGGCCGTGCAATATCTCCTCTCGCAGGGCTATGAAAAGATCTATCTCATGCTTGACGCCGTCAACCCCCAGAGCCTCGGCACCTACAAGGCGCTCATGCGCCTGAGCGGCTACCGCGCCGCGTGCGAAGCGGCAGGCCTCCCCTATGACAGCGGCCGTGTGTTCATGCACATCGACACGCCCGCCATCTGCTACAGCACCGCCAAGATGCTCTGCACCGAAAACCCGGCCGGCGGCTTTGCCGTCTGCACCACCAACGACTATATCTCCATGGCGGCCCTCTCCGCCGTGCGCGAAAGCGGCCTCTGCGTACCCGAGCAGGTCGCCGTCGTCGGCTATGACGGCATCGAATGGGGCGCGTACTACACCCCGCAGCTGACCACCGTGCAGCTGGCCAATAAAGAGATCGGCATCCACGCCGCGCAGTATCTGCACCTGCGCCTGTGCGGCCAGATGCAGCTGCAGCAAAAGCTCGCCACGGCCCTCAATCCCTGCCTGCTCAAACGCCAAACGGCGTAAGCAGCATTTCCCCGCGCCCGCAATTTTCAAACGCTCTGCCGCACGTGCAAAAAAAGGGGCCGCCCGGCCAGACCGGGCGGCCCCTTTTCAAGCGCGAACCGCTGCGCTGGGTCCGCGTTTGAGAAGGCTTGCGCCATGCCGCGCGCATCCTTTTTGCACCTTTGGCGCAAAAATTCCCATGCAGAACTTCGTTCTGCATGGGTTCGCCTTGGCTGATCGCACTGCGCACAGCTTGTGCTCCTGGAGGCGCACGCAGCTTGCAGGACGGAAAGTATGTTCGGCGACGTACACGCCGCCAAAAGTCTCCTGACACGCTTTCAGGCCCTCCCGGCACCGCCGGGAGGGCCTGTCCTGTTCCCGTTACCGCACGATCTCAAACTGCTGCTCCGGGCTCAAGTCCACCACAGAGCAGTCGTTTGCATACGTGCACTCCGGCAGAATGATAATAGCCGACAGCTCGTCCTCGTTCGCCGGCAGCGGCGCCAGATGCCAGATGGCCGCGTTCATCTTCACCAGCGTGTGCTTCGGCACCAAAAAGGCCTGCGCCAACTCCGTCACCGGCGCCCCGCCCGAGGCCGGCGCGCAGTGGACGATCATGTCGTCATTCAGCGGCAGGATCATCTCCCACGTCGTGGTGTGATATTCCTGCTGCGTAATAATCATACGCGCCGGCTTCTTCACCAAGATCGGCGACAGGCCAAGCCGGTGCTCGCTGTCGGCAGTCATACGGTCCGGGAAAAAGCGGTGCAATTCGCCGCACAGAGCATAGCCCTCCGGCTGCTCCATGGCATAATACTGGCCAAACGGTGCAAAGGCCTCCCGGCTCAGCGGCTGAACGGTCACAGTCCTCATTGAAATTCCTCCAAAATTCAAAAATATGCGCACCCCGCGCAGGTTTCCCCATTCAGTCTATCACATCCGCCGCGTCCTGCCAAGTATCCCGCCGCAAAAATCCTGTTCCGCCGCACACGGCGCACCGATGCTGCATAAACGCCCCGCGCCCGCGGCATACCCGGCATACCTGCGTTCCGCAGGCAGCATAGCACAGCACGCCCCAAAGCAGTGCCAGCACCACCAACAGACAAACATAGCCCCGCCGCCGCATCGCCGCTCCCTCCCGATTGTATTCTATAATCAATATCTATTTTAGAATATATTATATCCTATCAGAACAGAATACAATAATCAAGAGAAAACGACAAGGCGGTGGCCAACATGGCAAAATTCGTTGCACGCAAGCCCGAAAAAGAGGTGATCTCCATGCGCATCTCCACCGATACGCTCCGGCAGGTCGATGATAAAGCCGCCGCCGTCGGCATCAGCCGCAATGAACTCATCAACCAGATGATCGCCTTCGCCCTTGACAACATGGACGACGCCCCCGATCCCTGACACGCTCAAGCGCCCCGGCACGACTCGTGCCGGGGCGCTTTCCCGCTTCTATCCATCCGCTTCGTCCGCCTCCGCCCGCAGATAAATGGCATCCAGCAGCCGCGTTCCGCTCTTTGTGCGAAACACCCGCTCGCGCATCCTGGCGATCGCCGCGCGCCCAACGCTTCCCTCGTCGGCATTCACCAGAAAATCCGCCTCCAGCAAAATGCGGTGGTCCGCCCCGTCCACATCCGTATACGTGTGATGATGTGCCGCCAGCCACGCAATGCGCGCCACCGCCGCCGCATCCACCGGCAGATCGGCAAAAAACGCCTCCACCAGCGCCGCGCTTTCCCGCTCCTGATTCTTACCGTCCGTGTTGCCATACTTTTCCCGGCACAGCGGGCACGCAATATCATGCACCACCGCCGCCAGCTCCAAAACCTCCTGTGTCCGCGCATCCAGCCCTTCCAGTTCCCCAATGGTCCTGGCCAAGGCCCAAACCTTCAAAAAATGCGCCACATCATGCCGGTTGCCCGCATAAAAGCCGATCATCTTCTCCGTCGCTGCCGCTGCGATCATAAAAAACCTCCCACAAGCCGCCGTTCAGGCCGGCGTTTTCCTCATTATACACCCGCTCACGCATCCCCCACAACCACCAGCGCCCCATTTTTTTGCCGCAAAGGCCGCAAAAAGCCCCGGCGCGGAGCTTCCGCGCCGGGGCCCAGTCTGTCAAAAAAGCCTCGCAGAGTTCGCGCCCGCAGGCGCGAAAAAAGTTCTAACCATTTTCGGCGGCGGCGTGTACGTCGCCGAAAATACTTTACGTCATGCAAACGCAGAATTTGTGCGCTGTAAGCGCACAAATTCTGCGCGCAGCATGGCGCAAGCCTTCTCAAACGCGGACCCAGCGCAGCGGTTCGCGTTTGAAAGCGTGTCAAAAATGCTTTTTTGACGCGCTCAAGCGCCCGCAGAGCAGCTGCTCTGCGGGCGCTTTTGTGTGCTTATTCGGCGGACAGCTCGGCTGCGTGGCGGACAAAGGAAAACGGCGGCACGCAGTGCGGCAGTTTGGCACAGAAGCGCTGCTGCGGGGTGCGCGGCTCCGGCAGCGGAAGGCCGTCCAGATCGGTCATCTCCCCTGCCGTCCACGAAAACGGCTTGCAGTCCGGGCCGACGAGCTCGACTGTGTCGCCGCGGCGGAACTTGTTGCGCAGACTGAGAATGGCCTTGCCATCCGGGTCACAGGATTCCACGACAGCGCAGATCTGCCAGTCACGCAGGTACCGTGAGGATTCGGTATACTGGCCGGGGTAGCCATAGAAAAAGCCGGTGGAATAGTGGCGGTGTGACACGTGCTCGACTTCATCGCGCCAGATGGGATCGGGCGCGCGGCCGGCGGCAACAGCATCGAGAACATGGCGGTATGCGCCGGTAACAATGGCGGCGTAGTAGGCCGATTTGGCGCGGCCCTCGATCTTGAGGCAGTCGAGGCCGGCGTCCATGAGGTCGTCCAGATGGTCGATCATGCACAGGTCGCGGGAGTTGAGGATATAGGTGCCCTTTTCGTCCTCAAAGACGGGGAAATATTCGCCGGGGCGCTTTTCCTCCATAAGGGCGTACTGATAGCGGCAGGGCTGGGCGCACGCGCCGCGGTTGGAGTCGCGGCCCGTCATGTAGTTGCTGAGCAGGCAGCGGCCGGAATAGGACACGCACATGGCGCCGTGGCAGAACGATTCCAGCTCCAGCGTGGGCGGCGTGTCGGCACGGATGCGGCGGATCTCCTCCAGCGAGAGCTCGCGTGCCAGCACGACGCGCTGCGCGCCAAGGTCATGCCACGCGGCGGCGCAGGGGGCGTTGGCGATGGACTGCTGGGTGGAGATGTGGCGCTCACAGTTGGGCGCGTACCGCCCGGCCATGGTGAACACGCCGAGGTCGGCGATGATGAGCGCGTCGACGCCGCAGCGGTCGAGGTGTTTCAGGTGCTCCGGCAGGTGCGGCACCTCGTCGCCGCGCGGCATGGTATTGACCGTGACGTGGACGCGGACATTGTGCGCGTGCGCAAAGCGCACGGCCTCCGGCAGCTCGTCGGGGGTGAAGTTTCCGGCAAAAGAGCGCATCCCGAAGCTCGTTCCGGCAAGATAGACGGCGTCCGCGCCGTAGAGGACGGCCATTTTGAGCCGCTCCATATCGCCTGCGGGGGCAAGGAGTTCGGGTTTATGTGCCATTGGCTGTATCCTCCGCAGGCTGGGCGGTTTCTTCCGTCTGCGCGTCCGGCTGGGCAGAGTCGTCTGCTGCTTCGGCAGCGCTCTCCCCTGTCGCGTTCAGAGAATCGAGGAACTCCTGATGCTCATAGTACGTGGTGGAGAATTTGTGCACGCCGTCGTTTCCAAGGGCGTAGAAATAGTAGTCGGTGTCTGCCGGATAGAGGGCCGCACGGATGGAATTGATGCCGGGGTTTGCGATCGGCCCGGCGGGCAGGCCTGCGTTCGTGTAGGTGTTGTAGGGGCTGATAACGGCTTTGTCGGTATTGGACAGCACCTCCTTGCGCTCGGAAAGGGCGTACTGGATGGTGGCGTCGATCTGCAGGCAGGGATAGAGCTTGCTGCAAAGCCGGTTGTAGATGACCGAGGCGATGGCGGCCGATTCGGATGTTTTGGCCGTTTCCTTTTCCACGAGCGAGGCGACGGTGATGACATCGTGCAGCGTGAGCTTGCCGGCCTCGATCTGCTCGGGCGTGAAATCATTTTGCTCCATGCGCAGGGCCAGCTGCTCGTTGAGCGTATCGAGCTGGGCACGCAGGTCGTCGGTCAGCTTGCGGTCAAAATTGCGCAGGAATTTATCAAGAATGTTCTCGGGCGCATCGTCGAGATAGAACGCATATGTGTCCGGGAAGAGGTAGCCCTCAAGGCGATTGGCCTCGCCATAGGGCAGGTCCTGCAGGAAATCATAGTCAAATTCGTAGCTGGAGGCCGTTTTTTCGAGCGCGTCGACCGTGCTGACGCCGTTTTCGGCAAGAAGGGCGAAGATGTCTTCACATTCATAGCCCTCGGGGATGGTGACGGTGACGGAGGCGCGGTCGCCGGACGAGGCGATCATGCCGTTGATGAGGGCATGATAGTCATAGAGGTTGTTGAGCTGGTACGTGCCGGGGTCGATCTTGCGCTCGGCATGGGAATACCAGCAGTAGAACTTGAACAGCCACGGGTAATCGACGAGGCCTTTGTCATGCAGCTCCTGCGTAAGGTCGGCAATGGACATGTTTTCTTCGACTGTGACGGTGACGAGGCGGTCGGGCTTTGTGAGCGCGAGCACATCCTGCGCGCAGCGCCAGCCGCCGACGGCAAGGCCGACGGACACGAACAGCACGACGCAGACATACAGCAGCACACGCACAGCGCCCGGCAGGCGCGCGCGGCGCGGGGCTTCCGACTCCCCTGCTTCGTCAATGGGCTGCTGCGGTGCGGCGGCCTGTGCGGAAAGCTCCGGCGTCGGAAGCAGGTCGGCTTCCTCTTTGGAGCGCTCGGGCGCGGCTTCGGCATTGCCGGGAATATCGCCGTCTACGAGCGCATCGGCGCGGGCCAGCTCATCGCGGGCGCTTTGCAACAGATCGTCCAGTGAAAGGCCGGACAGGTCGTCCTGCTGCGGGTTGGTTTCATGTTCGGACATAGGTTCCTCCGTTTTGGCGTGTTATACGCCGGTACTGACGATTTGATCGGCAACGGCGGCGGCTGCTGCTTCCCCGTGCAGGGCGGCGAGCAGGCGCAGGCCAAACGCTTCGGCGCTGCCGGCGGCACGGCCGGTGAGAATCGTGCCGTCCTGTTCGGTGGGCGCGCCGGTCATGCTGGCGGAGCCCATATGGGCCTCCATGCCGGGGTAACATGTGGCGCGCTTGCCGTCGGTGATGTGCAGCTTTGCAAGGATGGTCGGCGCGGCACAGATGGCGGCGACATAGCGGCCTGCCGCGTGCACGGCTTTTACGAGCGCAAGCGCTTCTTCGCTTGCAAGGATGGACTCGACGCCGCCAAGGCCGCCGGGCAGAACGACCATGTCAAGGTCCTGAGCGCGCAGGTCGCTGACAAGGCAGTCGGCCTCAACGCGAACGCCCTGGCCGCCATGGACCAGACGCTGGGGATGAACGGACGCGAGCTTTACTTCTACACCGCCGCGGCGGAGAATGTCGCACGGGGCGATGGCTTCGACGGGTTCAAAACCGTTTCCAAGCAGAATAGCTACCATAATTTATTCCTCCATACACGCCTGAACGCGTGCGTAAATTTCTTCGTGGATGTCTTCGATGGGGCGGAGCTTACCGTCTTTGGCGCAGGAGATGACGTGCCAGCCATAGAATTTGGCCGCGCGCAGGGCCGTTTCCCGGCAGTGGCGCAGATAGGCGCTGTCGCGCTCGTGAATGTCGGCGCGCGTATCGGTCTGCCGTTCGCGCTTGCGCATGAGCTGTTCAGTCAGCTCGACAGGCATATCAAGGCAGAGCACCAGATCAGGCTTCGGCAGGCCGAAGCGGGTGTATTCAAAGTCGTAGAGCCAGGCGAAGAACGCGTCTTGCTCATCTGGCGGGAGCTTGCCGCCCTGATGGACGGCGTTGGACGTGGTATAGCGGTCGGACAGGATGAGGCCGCCGTGCTCGTAATCACTTTGCCAGACGCGCTTGTAGGATGCGTAGCGGTCTACTGCATAGAATGCGGAGGCGGCGTAGGCGTTGACGGCATCGGGCGAATCACCGAAGTCGCCGTTGAGATACATGCGGATGAGGGCGCTGGAGGGCTCGAGATATTGCGGGAACTGGAGCTTGCGGAACGTGCGGTGCGCGGCCTCGAGCCGGTGCGTGAGCAGTGCGAACTGCGTGGACTTGCCGCTGCCGTCGGTGCCCTCGAATACGATCAGTTTTCCCATTTTTTTGTTCTCCTTATGCGTTCACACAGGACGGCCCAGATATATTTGGGCAGGCGCAGCATCCGGCCAAAGCGGCTGGGCTGCTTCAACAGGCGGTAGAGCCACTCGAGATCAAGGCGGATCATCCATTGGGGAGCGCGCTTGACCGTGCCGGCAAAGCTGTCGAGCGTACCGCCGAGACCGATCATCAGCTTCACATGCAGCGCGTCCAGATGGTCCTTCATGAAAAGCTCCTGCTTCGGCGCGCCGAGACA
>CAKTXB010000050.1 GCA_934630555.1 uncultured Oscillospiraceae bacterium | reverse complement strand
ATACCAGGCCGTCATGTCCTTCATGGCCGGGTAGGATTCCTGCGTGTTGTCGAGGATGATGTTCTTACCGCTCGCGTCTGTCACCTTCGTATACGTCCGCGCCTCGCGGTAGACGCCCTCGTCGGCAAACGTGGCATAGGCCGCCGCCATCGCACGCACGGTCACGCCGTTGGTCAGGCCGCCGAGCGCCATCGGCGCAAGGTTCACGTCCGAGCGCACCTCGCCGCTGCTCGTCACATAGTCCGAAACCAGCGTGGAAAGGCCCATCTTGTCCTTGGCAAACGTGTAGCTGTATTCCGGCGTCATCTCCGCCACCAGCTTCACCGCCACCGTGTTATACGAATTGCACACCGCCTCGTTCACCGAAACCAGTCCGCGGTACACACTGTCCGTATTCTTTGGCCAGCTGGCGCTGTCCGTAAACGAATACGGCGTGTCGTCGTACACCGACGCCGGCGTGATCAGCCCCAGCTCCATAGCCGGCGCATACACTGAGACCGGCTTGATGGTCGATCCCGGCGACAGCAAGCTCATCGTCGCGCGGTTATACGTCAGGCTGCCCTCTTTTTCGCCAACGCCGCCGCACAGTGCCACAACATCGCCTGTGGCGTTGTCCACGATCACCATGCCGGACTGCAGCTGCTGCGAGCTTGCCGTTTCCGGAATGTTGTCCAGATCCTGATACACGTCGTCCAGCGCCTTCTGCACATCCGGGTCCAGCGTGCAGTAAATATTGTAGCCGCCGGTCGTCACCATCTTATATACAATATCGTAGCTGTAGCCCGTCTTGTCGCACAGGTCGTTTACCACGTCGCGGATGACCTGATCCACAAAATAGGAATAGTATTCCGCCTCGCCGTCCGCCTCGCCGCTGGCGTTGCGGAACTGCAGTTCCTCCGCCACCGCCGCGTCATACTGCTCGCGTGTGATATACTCCTGCTCCAGCATGGCGTACAGGATGATCTCCTGCCGCTCCTTGTTCTTTTCAGGGTTGATATACGGGTCATAGATGGAGGGGTTATTCGTAATGCCGATGAGCGCCGCACACTCGGCCAGGTCCAGATCCTCCACATTCTTGCCGAAATACACCTGCGCCGCCGACTGTACGCCGGAGCAGTTCTCGCCAAGGCCGATGATGTTCAGATACCACTCCAATATCTCCGTTTTCGTATACTGCTTCTCAAATTCCAGCGCGCGGAAAATCTCCACCAGCTTCCGGCGCACAGTCACTTCCTCCGCGCCGGTCAGGTTCTTGATGAGCTGCTGCGTAATGGTCGAGCCGCCTGCCGTGCCCGTACCCAAAAACATCTTGGCGCATGCCTTCATCGTCGTGATCCAGTCCACGCCCTGATGGTCAAAAAAGCGTTTGTCCTCAATGGCCACACAGGCAAGGACCAGGTTGGACGGAATGTCCTCATACTTCACCCACGTGCGGTTCGCGCCGCCGTAGAGCTTCTGCAGCACCACATTTTCCCCCGTGTCCGGGTCCGTATAATAAATGACCGTCGTCTGGTCCAGCGCAAAGCCCTCCATGGAGAACGCCGTCTGCTGCGACAGATCGTTTTTCACATATACCGCAAACAGGCACGCAAAAATGGACGCCGTCAGCACCAGCACCAACACCAACGTACCCAGCACCTTGCCGATCGTGCCAAAAATATGCCTCACGCGTCCGGTCTGTGCTCCATGCTCTCTCTTGTTTGCCATATCGCAGCTCCTTCCGCAGCGGTCTGCCGCCGCGCGCTCAGTCTGGATGAAAAGATGAAAAGCGGCATACTCAGCCACCTTATAATTCATTGTGGTATTATAGCATACCTGTCAATTATTTTGGAAACAAATTGTGAATATCATACCCGCCCGTTTTTGGTGGATATGCAGTCGTTTTTCGGACACACTGAAAGAAAACGGAGATGATGTCATGAAACGCACGTTCCTGCTCCTCGCACTCTGCCTCACGCTTGCCGCCGCCGCCGCGCCCGCTTACCGCCTGCAGGCCCGCGGCGGCGCGGTCTGCGTCTACGACCCATGGCTCGGCTGGCAGCCCACCGGCTGCCCCGTGTCCACGCTCCCCCCGCAGGCGCAGCGGGAGCTTGCCCACGGCCTGGTATTCCCCACGCGCGCGGCCCTCTCGTCCGCCATGGAAGCATATTGCTCCTGATCCCGGCGAAATACCTCTTGATTTTGCGCCGTCATGCGGGTAAAATAGAATTACAAAAAGAATCACAGAAATGATGACGGAGGACAATTCCATGAGCGAAGAATACGGCTCTGATTTTATCTCGATCACCGACGAAGACGGCAAGGAATATGAGCTTGAGGTCCTGGCCGAGCTGGAATATGAAGGCGCGCGCTATCTCGCCCTCGTGCCCGCCGAGGAAGAAGGCGAAGAGAGCGAAGAAGATCTTGAGGTCAGCATCCTAAAGGTCGAAGAAGAAAACGGCGAGGACATTCTCGTCACCGTGGATGACGATGCTGAGCTGGAAGCTGTCTATCAGGCGCTCATGGACCTGATGTACGAAGAAGAGGGCGGCGCAGAAACTGACCACTGAGCAAGCGCTCCTGCGGGGTACGTGACGATCCCACTTAAACCCACATTATGATCACGGGACGCTGTACTTGCCGCGTCGATTGCAGGCCTCCCGCTCACGCTTTGACGTGCAGTGGAAGTTGGAAGCAGTGACACGCGGCAGAGGCGACCCACCTGCCTTTTCGTGCAGGTTATAATTGGGATCGCACGGCCGCCGCGGGTCCATTCCTCCACGCTCCGGCGTGGAGGAATTTTTTGATCTTCCGGCCGATTTTTACACAATTTATGAACTTTCTATCACAATTTTGTTTTCCCACTTGCAAGCGTGCATGTTTTTCGCTATAATACACGCTGACACTTTAAGCAAACATGAGAGGAATGGTTTCACTATGAGCGCATCCCGCGAAAAGAAAGAGCGCAAGGCGGCTACCGCCGAACCGCAGACCACCGGTAAAAAGGCCGGTATGAGCAAGGGCCTCAAGACCACGCTGATTGTTGCCGGCATCGCCGTGTTCGTCGCGCTGGTTGTGTTTTTCACCATGCTGACGGGCGGCTTCTTCGCCACGCATTCGACCGCCGCCACCATCGGCACGCACAAGCTGTCGCCGGCCATGGTCAACTACTTCTATGCCGACGCCTATTCCACCGCACAGAACCAGTACGGCGACCTGTTCTCTTACATCATTGACACAAACACCCCGCTCAGCGAACAGGTGCAGAATGAAGAAACCGGCGAGACCTGGGCCGATTACTTCATGACGCAGGGCCTTGAAAAGGCCGCGCGTGTCTACGCCGTCTATGACGCCGCCATTGCCGACGGCGTAACGCTCACCGAAGACGAGCAGGCCACCATTGACTCCACCGTTTCCATGTTCGATACCTATGCCACGCTTGGCGGCTATGCAAACGGCAACGGTTACCTTGCCGCCGTCTACGGCACGGGCTGCAACAAGTCGAACTTCCGCGACTACATGGAGATCACCGAGATCGCCAGCAAGTACACGAGCGACTACCAGTCCAGCCTGACCTATACCGCTGAGCAGATCGCCGACGAGTACGCGCAGAACCCCAACGATTATGACACCGTGACATACCGCGCATTCTACCTGTCCTACACCGATGTGCAGGGCGACGATGCCGACATCACCGATGAAACGAAGGCCGCCGTCAAGGCGACCGCCGAGGAAATGGCCGCCGCCTCCACCGGCGAAGACGCCTATCTGGCCCTTTGCGTTGAAAACGCCCCTGAGGCCAGCAAAGCCAGCTACGAGGACGATAGCTACACGCTCCGCTCTGACCTTGCCTACAGCAGCATTGGCGGCGATCAGGCTGAATGGCTGTTTGACTCCACCCGCAAGTCCGGCGACGTGATCGCGCAGGAGACCGAGACCGGCTACTACGTGCTCTACTTCCTCAGCCGCAACACCAACGACACCCAGCTTGTGAACATCCGGCACATTCTTCTCTCCGCCACCGACACATCCGACGAAACCGCCATGGCCGAAGCCAAGCAGAAAGCCGAAGATGTTCTGGCCGAGTATGAAGCCGGCGAGCAGACGGAAGCAGCCTTTGCTGAGCTCGCCAAGACCTACTCCTCCGATACCGGTGCCGGCGAAGGCGGCCTGTATGAGAATGTCTACCCGGGCCAGATGGTCGAAAACTTCAACAACTGGTGCTTCGACGCCTCCCGTCAGCCGGGCGACGTGGGCATCGTCGAAACGGAGTACGGCTACCACGTCATCTACTTCGTTGGCCGCAGCGACACGACGTACCGCGACCACCTTGTTGAAAACGCCCTGCGTACCAATGACTACACTGCCTGGGAAACTTCCATCACCGACGGCGCGACCTACACCTTCAACGCCTCGGCCATGAAATACACCAGCAAGCGCTGAATAACATCCAGATCCCCGGCGTGGTCTTCACCACGCCGGGGTTTTGCATATTTTCGCACCCTGCGGCACACGCTAATACAAACACGCTGCATTCGGGAGGAAAAATGATGGACCGTCAAACCATGCGCTGTGCGCTTTGCGGCGCAGCCGCCGGCTTTGTCAACGGCTTTTTCGGCGCGGGCGGCGGCATGGTGCTCGTGCCGCTGCTCATCCGCTTCGCAGGGTTAGAGGATAAAAAGGCCTTCTCGTCGGCCATCAGCATCATTCTGCCGCTCTGTCTTGTGTCCGTCGCCGTCTATGCCCTGCACGGCACACTGCCGCTTGCCGATAGTCTGCCCTACCTTGCCGGCGGCGCCGCCGGCGGCGTACTGGCGGGGCTCCTGTTCCGCCGCGTATCCGCCCGCGCGCTGCACCGCATTCTCGGCGCGCTCATTTTGTTCGGCGGCATCCGCCTGCTCGTATGCTGAACACGCTCTGTGCCGTCGCCGCCGGCCTTGTCTGCGGTGTGCTCTCCGGCTTCGGCATCGGCGGCGGCAGCCTGCTCATGGTCTGGATGACCGCCGTGCTCGGCCTGGAACAAAAGGCCGCGCAGGGCATTAACCTGCTCTACTTTCTCCCCACCGCCGCCGCGGCGCTCATCTTCCACGCCAAAAACCGTATGGTCTGCTGGAAAGCCGTCCTCCCCGCCGCGCTGGCCGGCTGTGTCACCGCCGCTCTCGGCGCGCTGCTGGCCTCGGATCTTGACATGACGCTCCTGCGCAAGCTCTTCGGCGGCTTTCTCCTCCTCGTCGGCCTGTCCGAAATTTTCTGCAAAACCAAACAATAAAACGGCGACGGCACACCGGTGCCGCCGCCGCTTTTTTCACTCGACCATTCTGTAGACCTTATCCGCGAACTGATAATACGGCATCAAAAACGCAAATTTCCGTTTCAGCTGCTCCAGCAGCTCCGGTGAATAGCTCAAAAGGTCATATCCGCCGCGCCACGACAGCGACAGATCGCGCTTATTGTACCAGTGCTCCAGCGCATCGCCCGTGTGCCCCTTGCTGCGCGCATACTCCGCGCCGGTCAGCTGCAGGGTCTTTTGTGCGTCAAACCGCTTGACCAGCCGCTCCATGGCCGGTATATCCCGGTCGATCTCACGCCGCCAGCGCATCGCATCCGCCGCGCACATCCAGTAGCCCATTCCGTAGGCATAGCCCTCGCAGCCTACCTCAAACCAAAAGCACGGCGCTTCGGCATAGCCCTCGATCTCATTCTGGAATGAAAACCAGATGTGGTCCTTCAGCGGCCCGCGGCCAAACAGCCGCCGCGCGTCGCGGTAAATGCGCGAAATGTGCACATTCAGATGCAGCTGCGGGTACTCTGCGTCAAACCACTCATAAAGCTCCCCCGCCAGCGCCTTCGTCGGCTGCATGACAGCCTTGTCAAACTGTACCTTCTGCCCGCGGAACCATTCCCGGTCATTGTTAAAGCGAATATTCCAGAACATATCCACCGTCTGGTCGCTGTAGCCTGTAAACATGATGCCGTATCTTACTCCTTCTGTAATTTCAAATAGGACAGATACCCTTCCAAAATCAGCGACGCTGCCACAGCGTCCACCGTGTTCCTGCGCTTCTTGCCGTGATAGTTGTGGTCCGACAGGATCTGGTGCGCCTCTATGGTCGAACGCCGCTCGTCCCACAAAACCACATCCATGCCCGTCTTTTCTTCTACCAGCGCCGCAAAGTCGCGATACAGCGCCGCGCGCGGTCCTTCCGTGCCGTCCATGTTGCGCGGAAAGCCCATCACCAGCCGCTCCGCGCCGTGTTCCCGCACCAGCTTTGCAAGCGCGTCCGCCGTCGCTTCCGGCTTCCGGCTGTGGATGACCTCCGTGTGTCCAACCAGCATCCCCATCAGATCTGAGATCGCCACGCCTGTGCGTGCGTCGCCATAGTCAATGGCCATGACCTTCATGCCGCGTCCTCCGTCCAAATTTCTGCCGCCATTCTATCACAGCCGCCGCAAAAACGCAACGCGCGGCAAAAATCTTCAAAAAAATCACAAAAAACGTGTTGACCTCATCTCTCTCCTGTGGTAAAATATCCGCACCTGCGATTTTGGGGTTTATTGCGCCCATTTTCAGCCGCGGATAACGCCGCAGTAGTTTCGGCGTTTTCTAAATTTATCATGGCCGCGGTCATGCAGGGAGGCAATTAGTTAAGGAGGTGCCGAGAAATGCGCGTAAAGATCACACTCAGATGCAACGAATGCAAGCAGAGAAACTACAACACCATGAAGAACAAGAAGAACGACCCTGACCGCCTGGAGATGAGAAAGTATTGCAGATTCTGCAAGAAGCACACCGTCCACAGCGAAACGAAGTAATGCAATGACAAACCATTGCAGAAAGGGTGAACAGCATGGCTGAAGCAAAGAAGGGCAAGTTTTTTGCCCGTGTCGCTCGCTGGTTCCGTGAAATGAAGAGCGAGCTGAAAAAGGTCGTATGGCCGTCCAAGCGCCAGATCCTCAACAACACCCTCATCGTGCTGGTGTGCGTTGTGATCGTTGGCCTCTTTATCTGGGTTTTTGACTTTGCCGGCAACGCGATCGTCAACGGCATCATTACCCTGGTCAAAGGGTAAGGTACAGCATGGCGGAAGAAGCAAAATGGTATGTTGTCCATACCTATTCCGGCTATGAGAATACCGTCAGGGCAACCATTGAAAAGACCATTGAAACGCGCCATCTGCAAGATCTCATCCATGTCGTTTCCATTCCCATGGAAACCGTAACGGAGATCACGGACAATGGCCCGAAAACGTATGACCGCAAGGTGTTTCCCGGCTATGTGCTGGTGAAAATGATCATGTCCGACGAAGCATGGTACATCATCAAAAACATCCGCGGCGTCACGGGCTTCGTCGGCTCGGGCACAAAGCCCACACCGCTGACGGAAGAAGAAGTCCGGCAGCTTGGCGTTGAAAAGCACGAGATCGTCGTCAACTATGCAGAGGGCGACAATGTCAAGATCAATGACGGCCCGCTGACGTCCTTCATCGGCGTTGTCGATATGCTGGACGTCGAAAAGAACAAGGTTCGCGTCATTGTTTCCATGTTCGGACGCGAAACGCCCGTCGAGCTGGAACTCGACCAGGTCGAGGTCGTTACCCCGTAAACCTGGAACGCAGAACGTGGGAGGGGTCCGCCCCGCCAAAAATACGCGCCCTGCGCGTATCACCACTCAAATTCAGGAGGTGCTTATCATGGCACAGAAAGTAACCGGTTATATCAAACTGCAGATCCCCGCAGCAAAGGCGACTGCATCGCCCCCTGTCGGCCCGGCTCTGGGTCAGCACGGCGTGAACATTTCGCAGTTCATCAAGGAATTTAACGAGCGCACCAAGGATCAGGCTGGCTTCAAGATCCCTGTCATCATCACGGTCTACGCCGACCGCAGCTTCACCTTCGTTACCAAGACGCCCCCGACCCCGACCCTCATTCTGAAGGCTCTGGGCATTGAAAAGGGCTCCGGCGTTCCCAACAAGGACAAAGTCGCCACCATCACGAAGGATCAGGTCCGTGAGATCGCAGAAAAGAAGATGCCCGACTTGACCGCCAACACCATCGAAGCGGCCATGAGCCAGGTTGCCGGCACTTGCCGCAGCATGGGTATCGTCGTTGCCGACTAACCAACTGACCGAGGTGCTCCGGCGACCCGCCGGGCCTCATAACAACGTGGGAGGACACCGTTCCGAATCACCACTAAGGAGGATATAACATTGTTCAAAGGTAAGAAATACGTTGACAGCGCCAAGCTGATCGACAAGAATATGCAGTATGAAGTCGCCGACGCGATGGACCTCGTCGTCAAATCCGCCAAGGCAAAGTTTGACGAGACCGTGGAGATCCACATCAAGCTCGGCGTTGACTCCCGTCACGCTGACCAGCAGGTCCGCGGTGCCATCGTTCTGCCGAACGGCACCGGCAAGACCCGCAAGGTGCTCGTGTTCGCCAAGGACGCCAAGCTCGACGAAGCAAAGGCAGCAGGTGCTGACTACGCCGGCGGCATGGATCTGGTCGAGAAGATCACAAAGGAAAACTGGTTCGATTTTGACGTTGTCGTCGCTACGCCTGACATGATGGGCGTCGTCGGCCGTCTCGGTAAGGTCCTCGGCCCGAAGGGCCTCATGCCTTCCCCCAAGGCCGGTACGGTCACGCCGAACGTCACGGCTGCCGTGCAGGAGATCAAAGCCGGTAAGATCGAGTACCGTCTTGACAAGACCAACATCATCCACTGCCCGATCGGCAAGGCCTCGTTCGGCACAGAAAAGCTGGTCGAAAACTTCAACGCGCTGATGGGCGCCGTCATCAAGGCCAAGCCCGCCGCAGCCAAGGGCCAGTACGTCCGCAGCTGCACGCTGGCTTCCACCATGGGCCCCGGCGTGAAGGTTTCCACCGCAAAGTTCTGATTTTCGCATTTCGCGCTTGACATTTCGGGCGCATCTGCTATAATAGTCTGGCTGCCAAAGACAGCAGGAGGCATTTTGCCGTAATGGTCCACCCCATCCTGCCGAGGTTACGCTGAATGGAAACATTTTGTGTCCTCATGTCTTTTGGCATGAGGACACTTTATTTTTCGGAGGTGACACTAATGCCCAACGCAAAGGTACTGGAAAGCAAAAAGGCGATCGTGGACGCCCTGGCTGACAAGCTGCAGGCCGCAACGTCTGCCGTTTTCGTTGACTACAAGGGTATCACCGTCGCGCAGGATACCGAGCTGCGTAACCGGTTCCGTGAAGCCGGCGTCGAGTATAGTGTCGTTAAGAACACGTTGACGAGATTCGCTGCCAACAAGGTCGGCTATACTCAGTTTGACGAGCTGCTTAACGGCACGACCGCGATGGCCAGCACGACTGGTGACCCCATCGCTCCTGCCCGCGTCGTCTGTGAGTTTTCCAAGAAGAACAAGAACGTCATCAGCATCAAGGGCGGTCTTGTTGAAGGTTCTGTCATGAGCGTCGAACAGCTTCAGGGCTTCGGCGAGCTGCCCGGCAAGGACGCACTCATCGCGCAGGTCCTCGGCACGTTCCTCGCGCCGATCTCTTCCCTCGCATTCGTTCTGGATCAGATCCGTATCCAGAAGGAAGGCCCCGCTGCGGAAGCTGCCGCAGAATAATCTGTATTCAACACACTATTTAGGAGGATATTACAATGTCTGAAAAGATTGCTGCTCTGATCGAAGAAGTCAAGGGCCTGTCCGTTCTGGAACTGGCCGAGCTGGTCCATGCTCTGGAAGATACCTTCGGCGTTTCCGCCGCTGCTGCCGCTGTTGCTGCTCCCGCTGCCGGCGCTGCTGAGGCTGCTGAAGAAAAGACCGAGTTCGACGTCGTGCTCAAGTCCGCTGGCGCCAACAAGATCGCTGTCATCAAGGTCGTCCGTGGCCTGACCGGTCTGGGCCTGAAGGAAGCCAAGGAGCTCGTCGACGGCGCTCCCAAGACTCTGAAGGAAGCCGTTTCCAAGGACGAAGCCGAGAAGATCGTTGCCGAGCTGAAGGAAGCCGGCGCCGAGGCCGAGCTGAAGTAATTCAGGTTTTTCAAACTGAGGCAGAACGAGGCAGCCTGTATGGGCTGCCTCGTTTTTATGCGCTCGATTTTACATAGATTTTACTTGCCATTTACAGGGAGGCTGTGATACACTGACCTCGGTCATTTTACCCAATTTCCAAGAGAGGTGCTTTTATGACAGAGCTGTTTTCAAACGTCCTCAATCTGACCTGGCAGCAGATCGTCATGTGGTGCATTGGTGCGCTGCTCATCTATCTGGCCATCCGTAAAAACATGGAGCCTTCGCTCCTGCTTCCCATGGGCTTCGGCGCGATCCTTGTCAACCTGCCGCTCTCCGGCGCGGTCACGCAGGTCTATGACGGCGTGGCGGAGGTCGGTGCGATCGACGTGCTGTTCGGCGCGGGCATTGCCAATGAGCTGTTCCCGCTGCTGCTGTTTGTCGGCATCGGCGCGATGATCGACTTTGAACCGCTGCTCACCAACCCCAAGCTCATGATCTTCGGTGCAGCCGCCCAGTTCGGCATTTTCTTTACCTTCAGTCTTGCCGCTCTGTTCGGCTTTGACATCAAAGACGCCGCCTCCATCGGCATCATCGGCGCGGCCGATGGTCCAACGTCCATTTTCGTCGCCAACTACCTCGGCTCCAACTACATCGGCGCCATCATGGTCGCGGCCTACTCCTACATGGCGCTCGTACCGCTCGTCCAGCCGCCTGTCATCCGCCTGCTCACCACGCAGTCCGAGCGCAAGATCCGGATGCAGTATAAACAGTGCAGCATCTCCAAAACAACGAAGATCCTCTTTCCCATCGTTATCACCATCATCACCGGCCTTGTATCGCCGCGCAGCGTTGCGCTCATTGGCTTTCTGATGTTCGGCAACCTCATCCGCGTCTGCGGCGTGCTCGACTCACTGTCTGAAAC
>CAKTXB010000049.1 GCA_934630555.1 uncultured Oscillospiraceae bacterium | reverse complement strand
GCGCATAGCTTGTGCTCTTGGAGGCTCACGCAACTTGCATGACGTAAAGTATTTTCAGCGACGTACACGCCGCCGCCAAACATGATCCGGAATTTTTTCGCGCCTGCGGGCGCGAACTCTGCGAGGCTTTTGACGATCTGAAACACCCCCGGCCGCAGGCCGGGGGTGTTTTTAACAGGATCACTTGTTGAAGTAGCGATACAGGAACGCGATGATCTGCCCGCGCGTGCAGGGCGCATCCGGGCTGAACGTTGTCGCGCTCGTGCCGGTCGTGATGCCTTCACTGTAGGCCCACGCCACAGCCTTGGCATAGTACGCGTCCGCCGCCACATCCGTGAACGGATGCACGCCGTCGCTCGTCGCGCCGGCCAGACGATACAGGAACGTCACGACCTGCGCGCGCGTCACCGTTGCGTTCGGGCTGAACGTCGCCGCGCCCGTACCCGTGGTCACGCCTTCTTCCATGGCCCACAGAACAGCCTTAAAGAAGTAGTCGCTCGAAGCAACATCTGCCAGCTTCGTGCTCATGCGCTCCGGATCCGGTGCGCCGGAGGCACGCCACAGGAACGTTGCCACCTGTGCGCGGCTGCAATCCACGCCCGGGCCAAAGCGGTTCGCGCTCAGTCCGCCGGTGATGTCGTTTTCCACGGCCCACTGCACAGCGTCAAAGAAGTAGTCGTCCTCGTCCACATCACGGAACGAGTTCTCATCCTCCGCCAGCTCGCCGCGCTTCTTGGCCTCGAACGCCTCGGCCTGCTTCTTCACCTGCTCGCTGTAGCCGGTGCTCACCGGGTACAGCACCTCCGCGCCGGAGATCACTTCATAGTTCGTGGTGTCAGCCGGCCTAAACGTCCAGCCGTAGCGCTGGTTCGCCTTGACCTCGGTGTCGCCGCCGTCATTCCAGGTCAGCGTACCGGCCAGCGTCTGACCGTCCACATCCAGAATGCCGCTCAGGTCATAGACCACCTCATTCAGCTTCTTGCCGGACGCCGTGATCTTCTCAAACGTCGGCGTGCCGTTCGGCGTTGCCTGCAGGATCGTGCCGGTAGCTGTCGTCGTGGTCGCATTCAGCACATAGTTCTCCGCGTCAGTGCCTTCCAGCCGGATGTTTGTCACATTGGCCGTCTTGGGGCTGTCAGACGCGTTGGCATCCGTATAGGCTGCGTCTGCCTTGGCGTGCACATTGTCGCCGTCCACTTTACCGTCGAGCGACACGTTCGTCACCACCGCGTCCGTCTTGCCGTCATAGACCTTCGGAGCAACAGTCACGTTGCCCAGCGTCAGCGTCTTTTCCGTAATGTTCGCCGTCAGGCCGGTCGGCTGCCGCAGCGTATAATTCTTTGCGGCATCGCCCGCCAGCGTAAGTCCGGTCACGGTCACCGCCTTTCCGGTTCCAACGTTCTTGTCGACAAACTCGGCCTGCGCGCCGCTGCTTACAAGCTGGAGCTTCGGACCCTCCGTCTGAACATAGCCATGCAGCGCAGCGCTGCTGGTATCAAGCGTCGCATTTTTTCTGCCGTCATATTTTTTATTCTGTACGGTAATGCCGTTCACTACGATCTGCAGCTTGCTGATCTCACCCTTGAGCAAAATGCTCTGGCTGTCAGTCGCCAGCACATAGTTGCTGTCCTGCGGCAGCTGCGGCTGCACCGTAACTGTCTTGTTCTCACCTGCGTCCGCCGTGTCATAGCTGGCAACGCTG
The DNA here is from genome assembly GCA_934630555.1 of uncultured Oscillospiraceae bacterium. Classification (GTDB taxonomy): domain Bacteria; phylum Bacillota; class Clostridia; order Oscillospirales; family Oscillospiraceae; genus CAG-170. The sequence continues at coordinate 9,195 of CAKTXB010000049.1, read as the reverse complement.
TAATCCACCTGAACGTGATCGCCTTCAAACACACCGTTCAGCACGGTCTTGCTCATGTCCACATTTGCCCAGGTATTGCCGTCATATTCCCGCGAACGGACCGTAATACCGCTGGCTGCACCGGCAGGAATGTGCACGGTCTTTTTCGCAATGTACAGGTTCGGCCCGGCCTGCGAGAACACCTCCACATTGCTGTAGTTGCTGCCGTCGCTGCTCGTAAATACCAGCGTCACGGCATGCTGCCCCGCCGACAGGCCGGTCTTGTTCGCTTCGCCGTCCACACGAACGGTGTACGTGCCCTGGACCGATTGCCCATTCACAGTGGCAGTCACTTCGTTTTTTGTGAAATAGGTTTCCCAGGTCGAACACGGGCCAGCATATGTCGGCGTGCCCGCCTTGGCCGTAAACACATTGGCAAACGTCGCGTCCTCGCCGCCCACCTTGAACTCAATGTCCTTCACGCTCACGACCAGCTTGCCGCTGACCCTGCCCGTGTAGTTGGGATCCGTCGGCACAAAGCTGAAATTGACATCGTAGCTGCCAACGTCCTTGCCCTTCAGCGCCGTCACGATCTCGTCCTTCGTGGTCTTGCCCTCAAAGCTGTACGTAAACGTGCCTTCCACGGTTTCGCCGTTCGGGCTAAAGATGTACGGATCTGCAAACGCCGGGCCGTTTTTCAGCTGCGTCGCCGTCTTATAGGCGTCCGACTGGGTCAGATCCTTTCGGCTGATAAACGCCGTCGTCGTCGTGGGCGCGCTCGTCAACTTGTAGTTCACGGCGCGGTCGCCCGTCAGCGCGATGTTGCTGAGCGTAACGGTCTTAGCCGCATCGCTTGCATTTTTATCCGCAAACGTCGCCGTACCGGAAACCTGCAGCGTATCCGTCTGCTCGTTCCCGCTGCCATCCACATACTTGCACAGCGCGGAGTCAAACGTTGCATTGTACGGATTGATCGTCGCGTTCGTCGTGCCGTCATACACCTTGTCGGACACCCTGATCGTCGTGATCGCGACCTCCCGCGGGCTGATCTTCTGCCCCGGAATAGTCCACCCCTGTTTGGGGTTGAGTTCGTAGTTGTCTTTGTCCGAACCGGAAAGTCCAAACTTATCCGTGTCTGTGATCGTCACGGAATTTGCCTTGTCAACGTCGCGGTCGTTGAAATACGCCCGCACGCCGGTGTACGTAACCTGAACATCTTCTCCCGGAATGACGCCGTCCAGCGTAACGCCCGTGATCGTCGCATTCGGGCTGCCGTCATACACCTTCGGCGCGAGCGTCACGCCGGTGATCGTCACTTTCTTTTTGGTGATCTGATACGTCGCGCTGCCGTTCACAACAAAGTTGCCGCCGGCCTTATCGGTAATGGTGATCGTCGCCGTGCCGATCCCTGCGTTGTTGCCATACGTGACTTCGTATTCCTCTTTCGGGATCGTCAGTGTGCCGTCCTTTAGCGTAAACGTCGGCTCGTTCGTGCCGTCGTATTCATAACTGAGCTGCAAGCCTTCAAACGTCGGAGCCGTCACGGTTCTCTGCGTGATCGACCAACTGACAAGCGCTTCTGCACTGTCAGAACCCGCCCACTTATAATTATCCGAGTCTTTCAGCTGGAACTTCATATAGTACGTACCGACAACTGCTGCCTTATCTGTGCCCGTCGCCAGCGTATAGGCCGTGCCAAGCTCACCAAGGCCGGTCATGACGCTATTATAGCGGTGTTCCTGCCCGTCATACACGACCGACCCGGACACCGGCACAGACACAGTTTTCTTGTTCACCGTCAGCCCCGTGACCGTGACTGTCTTGCCGCCCCACGTGCCGGTCACAGTGTCGCTGCCAACCGTCGGCGTGCTCCAGACGACCTCCTCCGTCACACCTTGCGTATTGCCGTTTGCAAACGTTGCCGTCACAGTCAAACCGGTCGGGTCAAATGGATCACCGTACACGTATGTCGTTTTCGTCAGCGTACCCGTCTGCGTGAGCGCCGTGACCGTGTTCTCCAGAACCTCCAGCGTGACCTCACCAGTCGCCGTTTCATAGTTGTCCGTATCTGCCGGCGTAAACGTGTAGGTATACGCACGCGTACCAGCCACCAGCGGCCCTTGCAGTGCAAACGTGCCCGCCGGCCCGCTCGTCTTTGTCAGATTTGCCGCGACCGTTTCCAGACTCGTGGTTTCAAAAATATCGCCCTTGCTCGTGTCATAGCTGACCGTGCCAAGCTCCGGCGTGGCCATTTTGATTTTCCACTCAACCCTCTGGTCGTCCTGAGTTCCATCTTTCCACTGGAGGTTTTCCTTGTCGTTCAGGCTCGCTTCTGCATAGTACGTGCCCGCGTTCGTGGCTGACCAAGTGCCGCTCTTGGTAAAATAGCTGCTAGTCGTAAGCGGTGCATCCTGCTCTAAGCCGGTGTAGGTGAGTGTTTTATACACAGACGGCGCTTTCACGTTCCGCTTGTTGACCGTGACCGTCACCGACCCGTTGGCTTTACTTTCTGGGTTATAGTTTGTACCGACTGTAAATTTGACCTCTGTCGTGCTTACCAGCAGCTGCGGCAATTTGCCGGCATCACAGTCGCGGTATGTAAGCTCACGGTTGTCAATAACCGCCGTCGCGCCGTCCTTGTACGTCGCCGTCACGACCATCCCGGCCGGGTCAAACTGGTCGTAAGCCTCATACACCGTCTTGGTCGGCGGCGTCACCGCAATGGACTCGATCTCATTATGCTCATACTTCACCTCCAGCTCAAACGTCGTGCCGTCCTTCAGTCTGATAAGGAGCGTCGGGTAGCCAGTTATGTGCTCGCTTGTATCACCAAGCGTTTCATCATTGTCCATCTCTAAAACGTGATCCTCATCTAACACCAAATAGATGCTCATCCCGTCCATGTCTGCCGTCGTTTCCGACCCGTCCGCCGCAAAGGCCGTCAGCTTCAGCATTTCCTTAAAGTCCGCAAAGGTCGTGGTGTCGTATACTGTCTTTGCGCTGTCCAGCTCCGCCGCCACATAGGGGCAGACGTTGTAGGTCACGTCATAATCCACGTCGTTGTTGTGGATCTCTGTTTGACGCCCTGCAATGCCATTTACCGTTCCACTCTTTGCAACCTGCACAATGTCCGGCAATTCCGAAACTTTCACATTTGCGTTCAGCGTAATATCAAAATACGCCAACGCTTGCGTGGTCGTCCAAGACCGTGCTTTAGTAGTCGCAGAATTAACGATCAGAACTGTCACCGTCGAATCCGTACCAGCCGGGGTGTTGCCGGTCATATTTCCAGCAAATGCGCTGATTTCGCTGCCGATTGCGAGTTCGTCTTCTGTGTCTACGGCAACTGTTGCTTTTGTGTTGTCAATCGTAAATGTCAGGTCAAAAGACGTGACATCCACGGCCGCATTTGTCATCAACTTTGCACGAATCATCGTACCGCTTGCAAGCGTTCCCGATGCATTCAGTTTCGTATCATCTGTGTTGGTAAACGTCAGCTTGGCGTCAAACGCTGTATCTGCCGCACCTGCTGGCAAAACCAGCAAGGAGCAGAACATGGCCACCGTCAGCACCAAACTAATGACTCTGGTCAAAAAGTGATTTTTCATGTGTGCTCACCCCTTCTTCTGGATTTCTTCAAAGCTGGTAATGATCATAGCAGCTTTCTGCAAAATATAAGACGCATCCTGCGCATTAACTCTGCCGTTCAAATCCACATCTGCTGCCGCTTTCTGCGTACTGGTCGGTGACGCAATGATCATTGCAGCGATTTGCAGCGCATAGGAAGCGTCCTGCGCATTGATCTTATTGTTACTATCTATATCCCCCAGCACATAAGCCGCCTCAAACTTCACCGTGGCCGCTTCCTTGCTTTCGCTCATGTCCGCCACGATCAGCTTGTACGACCCGCTCGCCAGCTGCTTGGGGTACAGCACGAACTCTGCCGGCCCCGCCGTCTTGCTCTGCTGGTCAATATAATAGATGTTGTCCTTCGTCGGCACGCCGTCGTCGCCCAGCAGCAGCATCACCAGCTGCTCGCCCTCCGTCGCCGTGTAGTTGAGCCTGAACTTGGCCACGTTCGTATAAGTACCGTCCTCTTCTGCCGTCAGCCCGTTTCCGTACGCGTCCAGCGGTGTCACCGTGTAGTTCGTGTTGGCCGTCACCTTTGTCGTGTCCACGTCCACGGCCAGCGCCGCCACACACAGCACCGCCAGGATCAGCCCCAGCAGCAATGCTCTGCGCACGCTCTTTTTCATCTTGCGTCCTCCTTCTCAACCACGTTGTCCATGTATCGCAGGAAGATGGCCGCCACCTGCGCCCGCGTTGCCGCCGCGCCGGGTGCAAGCCGTCCGTCGCCTGCGCCGCTCAAAATTTCGTTGAATACTGCCCAATACACCGCCGGCTTTGCCCAGTCGGCGATCGTGCCGCTGTCGGTGTAATGCGCGTCATATACGCTTCCAAACAGCGCCTCCGCGCCGCTCTGTCCGCCGCTGTAGCGGAACAGCATCGCCATGGCCTGCTGCCGCGTCACGCCGCCGTTCGGCTCAAACCGTCCGCCGCCAACGCCGCCGGCCACACCGGCCTCCACGGCCCAACTGAGCGCCGCGCCATACCACGCGTCCGCCGGAACATCCGTAAACGCCGCCGTCTGCGCCGCCGCCGGTTTCCCGGCCAGATTCCACAGCATCTGCACGAACTGCGCCCGCGTCACCCCGGCGTTTGGCCGGAACGTGCCGTCCGGGAAGCCCCCGGCCAGCCCCAGCTCCGCCGCCCGTTCAATGACGTCATAGCCCCAGAACGTCCGCGGCACATCCGAAAAGCGCAGCGCCGCGTCGGTCTGCGGCGCGTCCGTGCCGTTCCCGGCCTCGTCCGCATCCCGCGTATCGTCCTTTTTTGTTGGCTCCGTCTTGCTGCCGCTTGCCTGCGTAACGGTCACGGCCAGCTCCTGATTGTCCGCGCCGGTCATCATCACGTCCGAAAGCCGCAGCCCCGCGTCGCCGCTGCCCACGACTGTAAACGTGAACGTCGCCAGCGTGCCGCTGCCCTTGGCCGGGCTGGCCGCCGCCGCCGCGACCTTTGCGCTCGAGGCGGAATACGCTTCGTTCGCCGCCGTCAGCATCCCGCGCAGCGCGCTGCCGGTCTGCACATCCGTGCACTGCACCGCCGCGGCGTTGAACCCCAGCGTGCACTCCGCGCTCAAAATGCCGGGATTGCCCGCCAGCTCCACCGTCACGGTGAACGTCCTGCCAACGTCCGGCAGCGCCTCCGGCGCGCGGACCGACAGTGCCGGCGTATCCGCGGCAGCCGCCCTCGGCATCACACCGAACACCATGACAGCTGCCAGCAGCAGTGTCAATATTCTCTTTTTCACCGGGTGCCCTCCTTTAAATTCCAGTTTTGGGCATACCTTCTCCATAGTATTGTCATTATATCCTGCCCGCCTCAAAAAAGCAACCACCATTTGCGGCGATTTCCCCGCATTTCGCGCCTCGCAAGCCTTGCAAACCGCCCGATTCTCCAGTATACTGAAAACAAAAAAATCGTAACAAAAAGGGAGAGAATCCACCATGACAAAACGATTATGTACAGCATTCCTGATCCTTGCCCTGCTTTTCGCCCTTACCGCCCCGGCCTTCGCCGCCGATCTGGTATTCGAGCCGGAGTTCCTTCCCCCGTTCGGAACGGAGCTTTTGGTCTCCAACGCCAAGACCCTCGTCGCCATCAGCACGGACCTCCGCACGGAGAAGGACGAGCCGGAGGCGGGCGAAGACCTTTTGACAAACGCCGGCTTCTCCGTCACGTCCCCGGATCTCAGCGCCGCGCGGTCCGGCCCGTTCCGCGTGCAGACCGCTGCAAGCGGCAATACGCTGACGCAAATAGAGCGCCCGCAGGAACAGCTCGAACCTCTCGGCAGGCTCCCGCGCGCCAGAGCACGCCGCGCCGCAGCGCAGACAGCCGGCACGCACGCGCCCGGCGATACCTTTGATCTCAAAAGCGTCTACTGGGCCAAAAATGACGAGACCGGCGAATCATCCCTCATGGCGCTGACCGACAGCAAAATGATCTGCCGCTACGTCGGCACGCACTGCACCGTCTGGGGCTCCACCTCCGACCATGACAACATCCGTCTCAATACCACCGACGCCATCCTGATCGGTCGTGCCTTCGACGAAGAATTTGACGACATGACCGCCGCTTTCGGTGATTTCTGGTATGATGTCGACGGCGACGGCAAGCTCGCCATCATGTGCTACGACATTGATGGCGAATACGCCGTAGGCAAGCCCTACTACGGCGGCTTCACTGCCGGTTATTATTCCATGGCTGACCAGATCACCGTAGTAACCGATGGGAAGGGCAAAACAAGCAACATTCTGGATACCACCTATTTCTCTGGCGTTTTCCCCAACAACGCCATCGACTGCATCCGCATCGACACCTATCCCCTCATGGGCAAAGAAGAACCCCTGAGTGAGGTCGAGGCCTGCTACTCCACCCTCATCCACGAGTTCCAGCATATGCTCAACAACAATCGTGCCGTCCACAACTATTCCACCCATTTGACAGACGGCCTCTACTACATGCCGACCTACCTCAACGAAGCATTTTCCATGGCCGCCGAGCACCTCATCTTTGGCTCGGAGAGCACAGCCGACCGGCTGAAATACCGGCATGACAAGAAGTTCTCCGTCGGCCAGTCGCTGACCTGCTGGACAGGTGGCAGCGGAACGCTCTCGCAGTATTCCAACAGCTACCTCCTCGGCCAGTACTTCCGCACACGCTACGCCCAGCAGAAAAATGACGACACGGACGGCAGCGCCTTCTTTAAAAAACTGCTGGATGAGCGCCAATATGAAACAAACGGCGACACGCTGGCCTACATAGCCGAGCTTCTCGGCGCGTCCGACAAGCAATCGCTCATCTGCGACTTCTGGGCCGCCGTCTACTGCAATCAGCCCTCCGGCCTCTACGGCTTCGCCGGCGAAGCGTGGGCCAAGGAGCTCTATACCCCGTTTTCTGTCCTTGAAGCACGCAATGAAAATATCTATAACGGCGGCGCGACAGCCTATTCTCTTGACATCAAAACGCTCTACCAGCTTTCCGACATTACAAACCTCACCTTCATCGCCATTCCCGATGTGCGCAGCAACGGCCTCTGCGGCGAAACCATGAAATGGGAGGTCGCAAACAACGCCGGCGGCTTCTCCCTGATGCTCGACGGCACCGGCGCCGTCACCAGTGCGCCGTGGCAGGACTATGCCGGTCAGATCACCGACATCCGCATTCCGGTCGAAGCGACCGCTTTCCCCGCTGACGCCTTTGCCGGCTGCACAGCGCTGGAAAATGTCTTTTACACCGGCTCCAAAGCCGATTGGGATGCACTGCGCGCCGCACTGCCGGCCAATTCCCCGCTGAAGGCCGCACGTATCACCTATCTGGATGATTCCGTCATTGCCAACTCCAGGATCACAGCCGACAGCATTTCCATCACCGTACGCAATACAGAGACCACAGCGTTCGCCGCGGCAGCTTACCGGAAAAATGGCCAGTTCCTGCGCTGTGATTTCCTGCCTGCCGGTGCACACGACGACACGCTCTCCATGGCAGGCAGTGCTGTTGCAGATCTGCGCCTGTTGCAGCTGGCTGATGGCTGCAAGCCGCTGGCCGCTCCCATTTCATTCCCCCTCAACTGACCCACCAACAGAAAGGACCGCTATGCAACCCAAAAACATTTGCCTTGTCAATGATTCCTTCCCCCCGGTCATCGACGGCGTTTCCAATGCCGTTGTAAATTACGCACAGATCCTGCACGCCGGCGGCTGCGGTGTGACGGTCGTCACCCCCACCGTGCCGGAGGCGGACGATGCTCAGTTTCCCTTCCCCGTCGTGCGCTATCCCAGCGTCGATATGACCAGGCTCGTCGGCTACCGCGCCGGCTTCCCGTTCTCCGCCGCCACGCTCGATCAGCTGCAAAAGATGCGCTTCGACCTCATCCACTGTCACTGCCCCATCACCTCTGCTATGCTCGCGCGCTCTCTGCGTGACCAGATCGGCGTGCCGCTCGTGTTCACCTATCACACCAAGTTCGATATTGACATCGCCAACGCCATCCGCAGCAAGCGCCTGCAAGCCGAGGCCAAAAAGATGCTCGTCGATAATATCTCCGCCTGTGACGAGGTCTGGACGGTCAGCCACGGCGCCGGCAAAAACCTCGAATCTCTCGGCTACAAAGGTGCCTGGCGCGTCATGCCCAACGGTGTGGACTTCCCGAAAGGCCGCGTGGACGCCGCGCTGGTCGACGCCGTCGCAAAGCCCTACGACCTCCCCCGCGATGTGCCCGTATTCCTCTTTGTCGGCCGCATGATGTGGTACAAGGGCCTGCGCATCATCCTTGACGCGCTCAAGCTCCTCAAATCGCACCGGCAGGATTTCCGCATGGTGTTCGTCGGCAGCGGCGGTGACCGCGACGAAGTCATGGCCTACAGCCACGAGCTCGGCCTTGACGACTGTGTGTTCTTCGACGCGCCAAAATATGACCGCAACGTCATCCGCGCCTGGTATTGCCGTGCCGACCTGTTCCTCTTCCCCTCCACGTTCGACACAAACGGTCTGGTCGTCCGGGAGGCCGCCGCCTGCGCGCTCGGCAGCGTTCTCATCCGCGGCAGCTGCGCCGCCGAAGACGTCGAAGACGGCGTCAGCGGCTTCTTCATCGAAGAAAACGCCGCTTCCATGGCCGATCAGCTCCTGCACCTGTGCCAGTCGCCGGAAGCCATGCGCCGTGTCGGCAAAAATGCACAGCAGATGATCTACATTTCCTGGCAGGATGCTGTCGCCCGCGCCAGCGCGCGCTATGACGCTGTCATCGCCAACTACCGCGCCGGGCAATATCCCACGCACACCCGCCCCAGTGATGAAGCCTACAGAGCGCTCGCCAGCTATCTCGCAGCCGTCGGCAAGCTCCAGGAAAAGGTGCGTGACCAGCAGGAAAAGGTCCTCGACCAGTTCGAGCAGCTGGCAGATTGGTTCTTATGATTTTGTGCGCCGCGAAAGCGGCGCACTTTTTTTCGCACCTGCGGTGCGAAAGCGCCGATTTTGCCTTGGTGTCGCCCCACCGCAGCCGTGCCTCCGGCGGATTTTGCCGAAGTCGGCAGGCTAGCGCCCGTCACCGCTTTTTCCCAGTGGTCGCACCTGCGGTGCGAAGTCTCAGTTTTTGCC
>CAKTXB010000048.1 GCA_934630555.1 uncultured Oscillospiraceae bacterium | reverse complement strand
GGCCGGCATTTACCCCATCACGCCGTCGTCCCCCATGGCGGACTTCGTCGATCAGTGGTCTGCCGCCGGCCTGAAGAACATCTTCGGCACGACCGTCAAGGTCGCCGAGATGCAGTCCGAAGCCGGCGCATCCGGCACAGTGCATGGCTCGCTCGGCGCTGGCGCGCTGACGACGACCTATACGGCCTCGCAGGGTCTGCTGCTGATGATCCCGAATATGTACAAGATCGCGGCGGAGCAGCTGCCGTGCGTGTTCCACGTGTCGGCCCGTACTGTTTCCACGCACGCGCTGAACATCTTCGGCGATCACTCCGACGTCATGGCTTGCCGTCAGACCGGCTTTGCCATGCTGTGCGAAACGAACCCGCAGGAAGTCATGGACCTCTCCCCTGTTGCGCATCTGGCCGCGATCGAGGGCAAGGTTCCGTTCCTGAACTTCTTTGACGGCTTCCGTACCTCGCACGAGATCCAGAAGGTCGCCGTGTGGGATTACGCCGACCTGAAGGAAATGTGTGATATGGACGCTGTGGAAGCGTTCCGCAAGCACGCGCTGAACCCCGAGCGCCCCGCCATGCGCGGCAGCCACGAAAACGGCGACGTGTTCTTCCAGCATCGTGAGGCCTGCAACAAGTTCTATGACGCGCTGCCCGCCGTTGTGGAAAAGTATATGGGCAAGATCAACGAAAAGCTGGGCACCAACTATCAGCTGTTCAACTACTACGGCGCACCCGATGCCGACCGCGTGATCGTGGCCATGGGCTCCATTTGCGACGTTGCGGAAGAAGTCATTGACTACATGAATGCGCACGGCGAGAAGGTCGGTCTGGTCAAGTGCCGCCTGTACCGTCCGTTCTGCGGCGACAAGCTCGTTGCAGCCATCCCGGCTACCGCGAAGAAGATCGCTGTGCTCGACCGCACGAAGGAGCCGGGCGCTCTGGGCGAGCCGCTCTACATGGATGTTGTCACCGCGCTTGCCAACGCCGGCGTGCAGGCGACCGTCATCGGCGGCCGCTACGGTCTGGGCTCCAAGGATACGCCGCCCGCATCCGTGTTCGCGGTGTATGATGAGCTCAAGAAGGACCAGCCGAAGCACCAGTTCACCATCGGCATCGTGGACGATGTGACGCACCTGTCGCTGGAAGAAAAGGAAGCGCCCAACACCGCGGCCGAAGGCACCATCGAGTGCAAGTTCTGGGGTCTTGGCGGCGACGGTACAGTCGGTGCCAACAAGAACTCCATCAAGATCATCGGCGACCACACCGACAAGTACGTGCAGGCGTACTTCCAGTATGACTCCAAGAAGACCGGCGGCGTCACCATCAGCCATCTGCGCTTTGGCGACAAGCCCATCAAGAGCCCGTACTACATCAACAAGGCCGACTTCGTAGCCTGCCATAACCCCTCCTACATCACAAAGGGCTTCCCGATCGTCCGTGACGTCAAGCCCGGCGGCGTGTTCATGATCAACTGCCAGTGGACGGCGGAAGAGCTGGCGCACCATCTGAACGCCGCTTCCAAGCGCTACATCGCGAAGAACAACATCCAGCTCTACACCATCAACGCCATCGACCTGGCACAGTCCATCGGCATGGGCAAGCGCACGAACACCATCCTCCAGTCCGCGTTCTTCTCGCTGGCAAAGGTCCTGCCCGAGGCAGAGGCTATCCAGTACATGAAGGAAAAGGCCACGCAGTCTTACTCCAAGAAGGGCATGGACGTTGTGGAAATGAACCACAAGGCCATCGACGCTGGTGCGACTGCGTACGTCAAGATCGACGTGCCGGCCGACTGGGCAAACGCCGAGGATGTTGTTGTGGAGCACGACCTTGAAGGCAAGCCCGAGCTCGTCAAGCAGGTCAAGAACCTCCTGTTCCCCATCGACAAGATGGACGGCGACTCGCTGCCTGTTTCCGCGTTCATGGATCACGTGGACGGCCAGTTCGAGCTGGGTGCTGCCGCGTATGAGAAGCGCGGCGTAGCCGTGGCAGTTCCCGAATGGGATGCCGCGAAGTGCATCCAGTGCGGCAACTGCGCTTATGTCTGCCCGCACGCCACCATCCGCACCGTCGCCCTGACGGACGAAGAGGCCAAGAACGCTCCCGCAGCTGCCAAGATCGTTCCGGTCAAGGCCGGCAAGGGCAAGGGCGTGTATCAGTTCACCATGGCCATCTCTCCGCTGGACTGCATGGGCTGCGCAGTTTGCGTCGGCGCCTGCCCGGAGAAGGTGCAGGCCATCAAGATGGTGCCGCAGGAAACGCAGCTGGATCAGCAGGAAGTGTTCAACTACTGCGTCAGCAAGGTCTCCGAAAAGAAGGAGCTCCAGACTGCCGACGTCAAGGGCAGCCAGTTCCGCAAGCCGCTGCTTGAGTTCTCGGGCTCCTGCGCAGGCTGCGCTGAAACGAGCTATGCGCGTCTGGTCACGCAGCTGTTCGGCGACAAGATGTATATTTCCAACGCCACCGGCTGCTCGTCCATCTGGGGCGGCCCGGGCGCAACATCCCCGTACTGCACGAACGCCGAAGGCCACGGCCCGGCATGGTGCAACTCGCTGTTTGAAGACAACGCCGAGCATGGCTATGGTATGTACCTCGGTCAGAAGGCGCTGCGCGACAGCCTGATCGCCAAGACGAAAGAGCTCATCGCTGTCGAGTGGGCAAACGCTGATCTGAAGGCCGCTGCCCAGAAGTATCTGGACACTGTGAACGAGCTGGACGCCAACGCGGAAGCTACCAAGGCTTACGTTGCCGCGCTGGAAGCGAACATCGCGACCGTGGACGAGTTGGCTCAGATCGACCAGCTCAAGGCACACGCCGCAGAGCTGAAGGCCAAGGGTGAAACGTACTGTGACTGCCAGGCCTGCACGCTGGCGCGTGAGATCCTGGCCAAGAAGGAATACCTCTCCAAGAAGTCCATCTGGATCTTCGGCGGCGACGGCTGGGCCTACGACATCGGCTTCGGCGGCGTGGACCATGTGCTCGCCTCCGGCGAAGACGTCAACATCTTCGTGTTCGACACCGAGGTCTACTCCAACACCGGCGGACAGGCTTCCAAGGCTTCCAACATCGGTCAGGTCGCACAGTTCGCGGCTGCCGGTAAGGAGATCAAGTCCAAGAGCCTGGCGGAGATCGCCATGAGCTACGGCTATGTGTACGTGGCGCAGGTCGCCATGGGCGCAAACGCCGCACAGACGCTCAAGGCCATCCAGGAGGCCGAGGCCTACCATGGCCCGTCGCTCATCATCGGCTACGCTCCGTGCGAGATGCACTCCATCAAGGGCGGCATGGCCAACTGCCAGAAGGAAATGAAGAAGGCTGTTGACTGCGGCTACTGGAATATGTTCCGCTTCAACCCGGCTGCGGAGAAGAAGTTCACGCTCGACTCCAAGGCGCCCGCCGGCGGTTATCAGGAGTTCCTGATGAACGAGGCGCGTTACAGCCGTCTGACCCGTGAGTTCCCGGAGCGCGCGACCGTCCTGTTCGAGAAGAACGAAGAGAACGCAAAGCAGCGCTACGAGCACCTGCTCAAGCTGGTCGAAATGTACGACAAATAATCTCCCCTGCAACACAGCCGCCCCGGCCAAATGGCCGGGGCGGCTTTTTGCTGTGCACATAAAGCGCGGCAGAATGCGGTCAATAAAAAAGGTCTGCACTGGTTTCCGTGCAGACCTTTTGTCTTACAGCCACGCAGCGTTTGTGCCAAGGCGCAGCTTTTACTAGCTGATGTTACAGCGCACGATGCACTGGTATGTCGAGCCGCCGTAGGTCGTGGACACGGTTGCTGTGCCATTGCCGACGGCGTATACGACGCCGCTGTCATCCACGGTGCAAACAGATGTGTCCGAGGAGCGCCACGTAAGGCCGCTCACGCGCTCGTCGCTGGAATTACGCAGGCTGAGCTTAAAGTACTCGCCCACGATGGACATGGTCACGTCCGAGTGGCTGATGGTGCAGTTCGGGTCAGCCGGTTCGGCGCTTTCTGCAGAGTCACCAAGGTTACAGCGCACAGTGGATTCCAGCGTCACTGGCTCGTCCAGCGCAACTGTTGCCGTGATGGTCGTTGTGCCGATCCCCTTGGCCGTGATGAGACCGTCCGCATCCACAGAAGCGATCTTGCCGTTTGCACTGGCATATGTCACCACCGTGCCCTCCGGCAGATTGAGCACTTCCAGCTGGAACTGCTCCCCGGGGGTAAAGAACGTCATGTCAGTGTTATTGAGCACAGGCGGCTGCGCGGGCGCTTCCTCCCCTGCCGCCAGCGTGAAGTCGCACGTGACAAGACAGGTGACTGTCTGATCGCCGCAGGTCACGGTAATTTCTGTCGAGCCGCCGGATACAGCAACGATCTTACCGTTGGAGTTCACGGTGGCAATGGACTCGTCCGCAGAGGTGTAGACGACCTCCTGCGTGCAGTCAGCCGGTGTGCGGGTGACCGTCATGTTGTAGAACTGTTCCGCTTCTTCAAACGTCACGCTGGTCGAACCAAGCGTGAGCCCGGTGCAGTTTACGGTGCGCTGGACCTCTGGAACTTCCTGGTCTGCTGCCGGCTTGTCTTCCTCGTTGGTGTAATCTGCCGGCGTTGTTTCACCAGACTGTGTGGGCGTTTCCGCTGTGGCGGCATCCGGCTGCGTGTCAGCGGCGGGCTGTTCAATGACGGCCGGCTCCGTGCGGCCCATCAGGGCCAGCATGGAGATGGGCTCCCCAAAGTAACCGATGTTATAAAATGCAAACAGCGCGCCCAAAATGACCAGAAGCCCCAACACGCAGCACAGCAGGACCATGACCCACTTGGGCACGCGATACACGTTGCCGTCCGGCTGTGCGGATGCAGGCGCAGCCTTCTGCTTTTTGGCGGCAAATTTCCCGCCGTGCTTCTTCGGCAGCCATTTGCCGCCTGCAGCTGTAGCTGTTGCCGCCGGTGACGGCGCAGATCGCGGTGCAGCCGCCGTTTCCGGCGCGGCTTCCTCGGCCGGTTCTGCATCGGAGCCGTTCGTAACAGGCACGGCGCGGCCGCAAAGCGGGCACTGTGTCAGCTCATCCGAAAACTCCAGCCCACAGAACTCGCAAGTTCTCAATTTCATAGGTACCTCCTGAAAACGCCGCCATGCGGCCAGCCCCATGCGGGGCGATTCGTCCAATTTCCTGCGGATGAGGCTATCATAACACAAATTGTCGCATTTTCCAAGTATGCAGCACAAGATATTGTATTGCTTTTTTTGATGAAATGTCCTAAAATAGACCAGAGTAGGTTCGTGTGCCCAAATGCCGCATGGACTGTTGTATGTGCCCCCAGCTCATCGCCGCTGCGGGCAGACCAAAAGGAGGCGAAGTATTTGCCAGAACTTAAACTGATCGCGCCGCTGCTTTCCAATATGGAGGTGGTGCAGTGTATCAGCGTCCGCGGCGGAACGTCTGTATACATTGTGCGCAGCACCAAGACAAATACGACCTATATTCTCAAGCACATCTCTGTGCCGGAGTCGCAGAAGCAGGTAGACGCGCTGCTGTTCACCGGTGCTGCGGCCACCACGGAGGATGCGCAGAAGTATTATGAACAGGTCGTATCCGACTATCAGTCGGAGCTGGAGCAGTTGGAAGCGCTTTCGGCCAGCTCGAATATCGAGAGCTATCGCAGTTATCAGATCGTGCCCAAGGAGGACGCCGTCGGCTACGACGTGTATCTGCTGGCGGAAAACCGCAAAACACTGCAGGACTATTTGCAGGAAACGCCCATCACACACCTGTGCGCGGTGAATCTGGGGCTGGATCTCTGCGCGGCGCTGGGCGATCTGCGCGCGGCGGGCTTCATCCACCGGGATGTAAAGCCATCAAAC
This sequence comes from uncultured Oscillospiraceae bacterium, assembly GCA_934630555.1. Taxonomy (GTDB): domain Bacteria; phylum Bacillota; class Clostridia; order Oscillospirales; family Oscillospiraceae; genus CAG-170. The sequence continues at coordinate 5,448 of CAKTXB010000048.1, read as the reverse complement.
GTCTATCTCAACCAGCAGGGGCACTTTGTGCTGGGTGACCTTGGCATCGCCAGGATCGACGAGCTGAAATACTGCTCCATGCCGGAGCATATGCTCAGCCCCTACTCCGCGCCGGAGCTGTTCGATCTGGTGGGCAGCATTGAGCCAACGACGGACATTTATTCCGCCGGCCTCATCCTCTACCGCATCTTTAACGGCAACCACGCGCCGTTTGAGGACGAAAAAACATCGGCCAAGGCCGCCGACCGCCGCCGCATTACAGGTGAAGAACTGCCGGCGCCGCTGTACGCCGATTATGAGCTGACGGAAATTCTCCGCAAGGCGTGCGCCTTTAAGCCCGAGGACCGCTATCAAACACCGGATGAGCTGCGGCAGGCGCTCGTGGAATACGCCAAGCGCAATCAGGTGGAGGACACGCCCATCGTGCCGCCCATTGTGGTGGACGAGGAGCCTGTGACGATCACGCCGGAGGATGAGGAAATCGAGCCGGTCCAATTTGCCGACGCTGAGGCGCTGCCGGAAGATTTCAAGCAGAGCTTCTCCCCGGACACGGATATGCTCTCGTCTATCATCGACGCTGTCCACCGCGAAATGGAAAATGAACCGGACGACGAGCCGGAGGAAGAGACCTCTGAGGATCCTGCGTGCCCGAACGCGCCGTCAGGGAAAAAAACCGTGCGCAAGCGGCGCAAGGGCCGCAGCCTCACATGGGTGCTGCTCGCTATTCTGGCCGCCATCGCAGCTGTTTGCGTGTACTTCTTCGTCATTGCCCCGGCTACGCTCCACGTAAGCGATATTCAGGTGCTGGGCACAGATGTGACCAGCGTGACCGTACAGGTCGATTCGCGTGAGAAGAGCGGCGCGTTTGAGATCACATGCTCTGACGCCTACGGAAACAGCTTCCGCGCACCGTACGTCAAAGGCGAACAGACCGTCTTTACAGGCCTCGCCGCCGGTACGCAGTACACCATCACCGTGGACCCCGGCGATAAGAAGCTCACCGGCAACTACGTGACGCGCGTTTCCACCATGGCGGAAACAGAGATCTTAAGCTTTACTGTCACGCCGGTGGCCCTGACGCAGGTGGAAGTCAATCTGACGCTGAACGGTCCGGACCCCGGGACATGGACAGTCGCCTATGCCGCCGACGGCGTAGACACCACAAACGCCACATTCAACGGTCACAGCACTGTCATCGCCAATTTGGAGTCTGGCAAGGAATATACCTTCACCCTGCTGCCGCCGGAAAACACACACCTCACCGGTGTGACCGAGGCCAGCTATTCCACCGTGCCGACGGTCGATATTGACAAAACGACCGTGGCCCTCTCCTCCTCCAGCGCCATCCTTTCGTGGACATTTATCGGTGAAGCACCGGAGCACTGGACGGTTCGTGTAGAGGGTGCTGACGGTTCCAAGTCTGAGCAGGAGGTGCAGACGCCGAATGTGACGCTGGAAAACCTCACCTCGGGCATGGAATACACTGTGACCATCTCCGCTCCGACCATGCTGCTGGACGGCACGCTCACCATCACGCCGACGGTCACCAACGTGACAGATCTTAAAGTCGAAGCCACAGAGGCCGGTGACTACAAGGTCAGTTGGCGCTCCACAGGCGGCAGTGATGAGATCGGCTGGACGGTGCTCTGCACACCAAAGGGTGCAAATGCCAGCGCCGCGCTGTTGATCGACGCCAAGGATGCAGAAACCTGCACCATTCCGCTGAAGAGCCTTGTGCCCAACACGACCTACACCGTGTCGCTCGAGCTTGCAAACGGCGACATACTGGATGGCAGCACGGACACGGAATTCACGACCCCGGAAGAAGAAAACTACCACGACCACGGCCTCACGAGCGGCTACATCGGCCTGTACAAAGAACCGGAGCAGGCGGACTGGACAGTCAAAGATCTCTCATCCCCGGCCTCCACGTTTACGACCGATGAAACCATTGCCTTTGCCATTCAGGGCGTCGGCACGCTGCAAGACAGCACAGACGAGATCACAATTACCATCGTGGTCCGCGACGCGGATGACCAGATCCTCGATGTAGCGACCGACAGTGCCGTCTGGAACGATATGTGGACAAAGGACCTCTGCGTTGGCGCGTTCCCGCGCGCCGTTGCAAAAGCCGGCAGCTACACACTGCAAGTCTACTTTGACGGCCAGTCGGTCGTGAAGGAAGCATTCACAGTCACCGAAAGCAACTAAACACCAAAAACCGGCTCACACATTTCAGTGTGAGCCGGTTTTCATAGCAAAGCGCCCCGTACCGCCGGTACGGGGCGCTTTATGATACACTTATGGCCAGTTGGGGTCTTTGCCGACCAGACGGTTGAGCCAGTTGATATAGGACACGTTGTTGACCGTGTAAGGGTAATTGATGACCAGCAGGTCATTGACGCCCTGTTCCTTTGCAAAGGCCGTCAAATCAAGAGCGGGCTTGCCGTCGCGGTTAAACTCCCGCGGGTCAATGACAATGATTTTGCTGTAGTGGCTGGTGAGGAACGGCACAAACGCATTGCCATAGGATTCCTTGAGTACCATACACACGCCGCCCTCAGCGGAGGATTCGATCACGCAAATGGGTGTGTCGCCGCCGATGAAACAGAGATACTTGTTCGTCGCGGCGTCCGTCAGCTTCGTATAGATGACGCTGATCGGCACACCGTTTTGCAGCGTTGCATCGGCATAGTACTTCGCGTGCGTTTCCACAATGGGCAGATAATATGTGAGCGTGTCGGGATTGTTTTTCAAGACCTCGCTCTGCGGGTATCCGGAGGTAAACGTGTACATCGAGCCGACAAAGTTTTCATAAACGCCCGTCTGAAACTGGTCCAGCGGCACAGCCTCGAAGCCGGTCGCCTCACAGAATTTCGTGTAGGCATAATATGCGCCAAGCTGCGTCCAGTGGTGGTCAGTGCGGAAGTAGAGGTACTCATCCGCATGCTGTGCCAGCGCGCTGTAAGCATCTACCGCTACAACAGAGGCATCCAGCTTGCTGTAGCACAGGTCGATCATGGCCTTCTGACTGTGCAGACCAACGTGCATGCTCTCCGGCGAATAAAACTCACCGCCATTCGGCGTCACAAGGGAAATGGTGCGCACATCGCTGCCCAACGCCGCAGCCAGATTGTTGACCGCTTCGGCATAGCGGACAATAATGTCGTCACTGGCCGTAGGGATCTCCATGGCACGTGTACCAACAACGACCACATTGCCAGCATAGGACGCCTCGCTCTCATCCGGCGTCTGTATATGCGGCGTATCATCGGCCGCAGGTGGTTCCGTCTCAGGCTGTTGTGCAGGCGTTTGGGGCTGCGGGTCCGGCGTCTGCGTATCCGGGTCAGCCGGATCTGCTGTATCCTGCGTTTGCTCCGTATCTGTCCGCCCGACCTGCGGTTTCTGCAGCTCTGCCAGCGACTCACCGCCGTTTTCCGCACCGGTGTTGCCGCCAATGACAAGCATACTGCTTTCCTCCGAGGGGCCGGAATAATAGTAGAACTTGTTAAGCGACCGGTCGGCTTTCAGCAGCTTTTCACGGCCCGGGAACGTGTCAGTATAATACGTTTCAAAATCCGAAATGTAACTGCCGTCCAGCAGCGCAGACAGTGTAAACTTAGGCCGCTGTGCCAGTTTGCGATTTTCAAATACCGATTCTGTCGGGTCCTTGTCAAACAGCGACCAGAGGCCGACTGCCAGCACGGCCGCAAGTGTCAGACTGAGCAGCGCAATATGCAGTTTTTTCATAACGGCCACTCCTCCTCAGAATCGGAAATACAAAAAGGCATTGAACGACGAGCCTGCCAGCGCGATCACACTCAGGACGAACAGCGCTATGGAAAACAGGTACATGACGAGCGAGTACACATACTGCTTCAGGCCATTGCTTTTCCCATTCGTGGCGCACAGAACAGACAGCGTACCGCCCAGCGTCTGCGGCAGCGGCGTGCAGCACAGAAGGCACAACACCGCCAGCGGCAGTGAGTTGAGCATCAAGATCCACGTCTGATGGTCTACAAATCCAACACCTGCAAGCCCAAATAAAACGCGGAAGCTGTCGCCCAGGCGCGTGGCGTCCGTGAAGTAAAAAATATTCCAACCAATGAGAATGAGCAGCAGCGTCAAAATATGCCGCACAATGCCCGGCACGCGCTCCAGCTTTTTGCGCAGCGGCCGTTCAATGGCCAGCAGTACAAAGAAGTAAAAGCCCCAGAGCACAAAGTTCCAGTTAGCGCCGTGCCACAGGCCTGTAAGCGTCCACACAATGGCCAGGTTCAGATACACGTGCCGCCGATTGCCGCCAAGCGGAATATAGACATAGTCGCGGAAGAAGCTGCTGAGTGAAATGTGCCAGCGCCGCCAGAAATCAGAAATGGATCTTGCCGTATACGGCAGTCGGAAGTTTTCGGGGTATTTGAATCCGAACATCCGCCCCATGCCGATGGCCATGTCCGAGTAGCCGGAGAAGTCAAAATAGATCTCAAACATGAACATCAAAACGCCGAACCACATACCAAGCGTTGTCTGTGCAGCCAGCGTACTGTCCAGGATTTTGGATGCCGCGCTGCCGGCATAATCGGCCAGCAGCACTTTCTTTCCAAGCCCCAGGCAGAAGCGGAACAGGCCGTAGAACACGTGCTCCGGTTCGCTCGTGCGATGCTCCAGCTGTGGCGCCACATCACTGTAGCGCACGATCGGTCCTGCAATCAGCTGCGGGAACAGGGAAACATACAGTAAAAACTTCCAGAATGAGCGCTGTACCGCTACATCACCGCGCTTAACGTCCACAACATAGGACAAGATCTGGAATGTATAAAACGAAATACCGATCGGCAGCGCGATTTGCGGCACCGGCAGCTGCGAAGAAAACAGTGCATTGAGATTTTCCGTCACAAATCCGGCATATTTAAAAACGCCAAGACAGCCCAGGTCAAAAATCACTGCGAGGGCCGTCAGCAGCTTTGCCTGCCTGCCGCGGCCGATCAGCAGACCAAACGCCCAGTTGATGAGCGCCATGGCGATCATCAAAAATACATACACCGGTTCGCCCCAGGCATAGAACACCAGACTTGCCGCGATCAGCAGCGCATTTTTTGCACGCAATGTCGGCATAAGAAAATACAGGAACAACACAAGCGGCAAAAACAGAAATAAAAACGGCAAACTGGAAAAGACCATGACTGAACCCCATCAACAAATTGATTTACATAAAAACACTAATTATGTTAGCAGACCCCTCCCCGATTTGCAAGTTATTTTTCGCTTTTTTCGCAAATAAATTTCCTGTTTTTGAAACGTTAAAGTCCTGTAAAACATCTGTGACATTTCCTTTACAAGCTCCGTTTTACCGGGAACAAAACTCCATCAAAAAGCAACATTATTCCACCTGTGTTTGCTTGCTTTTACCTGTGGTTTGTGCTATACTACATAAAAATCGGGTAGATC
>CAKTXB010000047.1 GCA_934630555.1 uncultured Oscillospiraceae bacterium | reverse complement strand
GGCACGTGCGTGTGCCCGTGCAGCAAAATGCCGCCCCGCACGAACGGGATGGTCTTTTCCTTGTTGATGACGTGCCCGTGCGTCAGATACACTGTCCGTCCGTTTAAAAACAGCACGCCGTAATCCGCCAGCACCGGGAAATCCAGCACCATCTGATCGACCTCGCAGTCGCAGTTGCCGCGCACAGCCAGAATTTTCTCCGCCAGCGGGTTGAGCATGGCAATGACCTGCTTGGGCGCGTATTCCTGCGGCAGATCGTTCCGCGGCCCGTGATACAGCACATCGCCCAGTAAGATCAGCTTCTCCGCGCCCTCGCGTTCAAATCGTTCCAGCATCCGCGCGCACCAAAACGCCGAGCCGTGGATGTCCGATGCGATCATCAGTTTCATAAGTATAGCTTCCTTTTCTGTCTGTAAAATGCTCCGCTCAGCGAATGAAGTTCGTCCAAACGCGCGGTTCTTCCTCCGGCAGTGCGATGCCCGCCGCCTCCGCCGCCGCACGGCAGCGCAAAAAATACGCCATATTCGCGCCCAGCACGCGCATACAGGCCATGCCCTCCGCGTCCTGCCGCGCCTCGTCCGCCGTTGCGCCGTGCACCATGTTCCAATAGCGCGAGGAAATGATGGGCATTTCAGAAATGCCGGGGTATTTGAGCAGCTGCTCATACGCCGCCGTCGTGCCGCCGCGCCGCGCGCTCACGACCACCGCCGCGGGCTTGAGCCGGAACGTGTCCTTTGGCGCGGAATAAAACAGCCGGTCCAAAAAGCCCGTCATGTTGCCCGACGCCGCCGCGTAATGCACCGGCGAGCCGAACACGAACCCGTCCGCCCCCTGCGCCAGCGCTGCAAACTCGTTCACCGCGTCGTCAAACGCGCATTTGCCGAGCTTTCCGCACGCGCCGCAGGCCACGCAGCCGCCCAGCGGCTTTTTGCCGATCCAGAAGATCTCCGTCTCCACGCCGCCCCTTTGCAGCGCGCCCGCCACCTCCTGCAGCGCCGCGTCCGTGCACCCATGCTCATGCGGGCTGCCGTTCACCAGAAATACCTTCATTCCCAAAACGCTCCCTTCCAAATCTGTTTGTAATTTAGAAATACCACAATCCGCGCAAAAAAACAAGGGGAACGGATACGATCTTTTTCTTTCACGATGCACTTTGCTGTTGACATTTTCCGCACCCCGCGGTAGAATACACGCAGGATCAAAGTATTCAGGAGAATTCTGTCATGGACCACACCATTTTTGCTGCATCCTACTACTTTTACTTTACTATGAACGCATAGTAAGGGTAATTTGTGATGCACAAAAATCGGCATTGTTTTTTGCGGCACAGATTACAGTCTGTGCCGTTTTTTGTATACTTAGGAGGCTTTTACCATGGTCGTCATTCTCAAACCCACCACCTCGGAAGAACGAAAGAATCAGCTCATCGAATGGTTCCGCGCGCAGAACCTCGGCGTGCACATCTCCGTCGGTGAATATCACACCATTCTCGGCCTGATCGGCGATACGCGCTCGCTGGATCTGGATCTCATCAGCAGTCTGGACATCGTGGAGTCCGTCAAACGCGTGACCGACCCGTTCAAATGCTGCAACCGCAAATTCCACCCGGAGGACACCGTCATCACCGTCGGCGACGCCAAGATCGGCGGCGGCAATTTCTGCCTGATCGCCGGCCCGTGCTCGGTGGAATCGGAAGAACAGATCGTAGGCGTGGCCAAGGCCGTAAAGGCAGCGGGCGCCAAGCTGCTGCGCGGCGGCGCCTTCAAGCCCCGTACCTCGCCCTACGCCTTCCAGGGTCTAAAGGAGGGCGGGCTGGAGCTGCTGAAGATCGCCCGCCGCGAAACGGGCCTGCCCATCGTCACGGAGATCATGAGCGTCAGCGCGCTGGATCTGTTTGAGGATGTTGACGTCATTCAGGTCGGCGCGCGCAATATGCAGAACTTTGACCTGCTGCAGGAGCTTGGCAAGCTCCACAAGCCGATCTTGCTCAAGCGCGGGCTTGCCAACACCATGACGGAGCTGCTCATGAGCGCCGAATACGTCATGGCCAGCGGCAATGAGCAGGTCATCCTCTGCGAGCGCGGCATCCGCACCTATGAAACGCTCACGCGCAACACGCTGGACCTGTCCGCCGTGCCCATGCTGCACGAGCTGTCGCACCTGCCTGTGATCGTAGACCCCAGCCACGCCACCGGCATTGCCCGCATGGTCGAGCCCATGGCGCTGGCCGGCGCGGCCTGCGGCGCGGACGGCCTCATGATCGAGGTCCACAACGACCCCATGCACGCCCTGTGTGACGGCGCGCAGTCGCTCACGCCGGAGCAGTTCACGCAAGTTGCCCGCAAGGTGGCCGCCGTCCGCGCGGCCGTACAGGCATGATCGCCGGCATCGTCGGCCTTGGCCTCATCGGCGGCTCGTTTGCCAAGGCATATCACGAAGCGGGCTGGCAGGTACTTGCGCATGACCAAAACGCCACCGTCCTCTCCTTTGCCGAGATCTACGGCGCGGTGGACGGCGCGCTCACACGCGAAAACATCGCGGCCTGCGACCTGATCCTCGTCTGCATCACCCCGCAGGCCGCTGTGGAATACGTCCGCCAGATGGCGCCCGTCATCGGCAAAAAGCCGGTCGTCATCGACTGCTGCGGCACAAAGCGCGTGGTGTGCCGCGCCCTCATGCCGCTGGCGGAACGATACGGCTTTCTCTATGTGGGCGGCCACCCCATGGCGGGCAGTCACTTGAGCGGCTTTGCCGCCGCCCGCTCCAATCTCTATCACCGCGCGCCCATGGTGCTCGTGCCGCCGCGTTATGACGACATCGTGCTGCTGGCCCGCGTGGAAAAGCTTCTGGAGCCGGCCGGCTTTGGCCGCTTCTCCGTCACCACGGCCGAGCAGCACGACGAGATGATCGCCTTTACCTCGCAGCTGGCGCACGTGGTGTCCAACGCCTACATCAAAAGCCCCACCGCCAACGCGCACAAGGGCTTTTCCGCCGGCAGCTATAAAGACCTCACCCGCGTCGCGTGGCTCAACGCCCCCATGTGGGCCGAGCTGTTTTTGGAAAACGGCGATTTTCTGGCGCAGGAGCTTGACTGGCTCATCGCCAGCCTCACCGAGTACCGCGATGCGATCACGCAAAATGACCTGCCGCGCCTCCAGCAGCTGCTGGAAGACGGCAAACGCCGTAAAGAGGAGGTCGACGGATGATGCAGACCATCAAGATCGCGACCCACACGCCCTATAACGTTGAGATCGCCTCCGGCCTGCTGCAAAGCGCCGGGGCGCGCATCCGCGCCGTCTGCGGCGGGCAGACTGCCGCCGTTGTATCCGACGACACCGTGTTCCCGCTCTATGGCGCAGCCGTCTGCACCGGGCTGGAGACTGCGGGCTACCGCGTCGTTCCCTTTGTCTTTCCGCACGGCGAGGCGTCAAAAAACCTCACCACCTACGCCGAACTTCTAAACTTTCTGGCCGAAAAGCGCCTGACGCGCACAGACGTGCTCATCGCCCTGGGCGGCGGTGTTGTGGGCGACCTCACGGGCTTTGCCGCCGCCACCTATCTGCGCGGCGTGCGCTATGTCCAGATCCCCCCCACGCTGCTGGCCGCGGTCGATTCCTCCGTCGGCGGCAAAACGGCCATCGACCTGCCCGCGGGCAAAAACCTTGCCGGCAGCTTCCACCAGCCCGCGCTCGTGCTGTGTGACCCCGACACGCTGAAAACGCTGCCCGACGCCATTTACCGCGACGGCTGCGCCGAGGTCATCAAATACGGAATGCTGGGTAACGCCGCCTTTTTGCAGGAGCTGGCCCAAACGCCCGCGCGTGACCAGCTGGCCCATGTGATCGCCACGTGCGTTGCCATGAAGCGCGATGTCGTATCGGCCGATGAATTTGACCACGGCCAGCGCCAGCTTCTGAACTTCGGCCACACGTTCGGCCACGCTGTGGAGGCGTGCAGCCGCTTTGCCGTCTCCCACGGCAGCGCCGTGGCCATCGGCATGGCCATGATGACGCGCGCCGCCGTGCGCCGCGGTCTGTGCCCGCAGTGCGTGCTGGACACGCTCACCAGCCTGCTCACGCAGTACGGCCTGCCGCAGACCACCGACTTTTCCTGCGATATGCTCTACGGCGCGCTTTGCGCCGATAAAAAGATCGAGGGCAGCAGCATCCACCTCATCGTGCCCGACGCGCCCGGTCACTGCCGCATCGAACCCGCCGCCGTTGCCGATGTGCCCGCATGGCTGCACGACGGAGGCGCACGATGACGCGCACCGTCGCGCCCGGGGCGCGTTCCGGCAGCATCCGCATCCCTGCCTCCAAATCACAGGCGCACCGCCTGCTCATCTGCGCGGCGCTCGGCAAAGCGCCCGTGCAGCTTGTGCTCGACGGCTTTTCCGATGATATTCTCGCCACGCTGCACTGTCTCCGCGCGCTGGGCGCGGACATTGCCCAAACGGATACCGGCCTTACCGTCACGCCCATCCAGCGCGTGCCGTCCGGCCCGTGCGTACTGCCCTGCCGCGAGAGCGGCTCCACGCTGCGCTTTCTGCTGCCCGTCTGCGGGCTGCTTGGCGCAGACGCCGTCTTTCTCCGCGAAGGCCGGCTGGCAGAGCGCCCGCTCGCGCCGCTTGACGCGCAGCTGACGCAGCACGGCATGACGCTGCGCGCAGACGGGGCAAAGCTCTCCTGCTCCGGCCAGCTTCTGCCCGGTGACTACGCGCTTCCCGGCAACATCTCCTCCCAGTACATCACCGGCCTGCTGCTCGCGCTGCCGCTTCTGGCGGGCGGCAGCACGCTCCATCTCACAACACGCCTCGAGTCCGCCGACTATGTCCGCATGACCGAGCAGGCGCTCCAAACCGCCGGCGTGCGGCTGGACTGCCGCCCCGACGCGTGGCGCATCCCCGGGGGCCAGACGCCGCAGCTGCCGCAAACGCTCGCCGTGGAAGGCGACTGGTCGTCCGCCGCGTTCTTCCTCTGCGCCGGAGCGCTGTCCGATACCGGCGTCACCGTATCGGGCCTGCGCAGGAGCTCGGCCCAGCCCGACCGCGCCGTCCTCGCTATTTTGCAGGAATTCGGCGCAAGCGTGGTCTGGACGGCCGCAGACGCCGTGACCGTGCGCCGCCAGCCGCTGCACGCCGTCACCATCGACGCCGCGCAGATCCCCGATCTTGTTCCCATCCTGAGCATCGTCGCCGCCGCGGCGGCGGGCGAAACACACATCCTGAACGCCGCGCGTCTGCGCCTGAAGGAGTCTGACCGGCTCACCGCCGTCGCAAACCTCCTCACGGCCCTCGGCGGCCATGTCCGGCAGCTGCCGGACGGGCTGGTCATCTCCGGCGGCACGCCGCTCACCGGCGGCACGGCGGACGCCTGCGGCGACCACCGCATCGCCATGTCCGCGGCCATCGCCGCCGCGCTGTGCACAAACGCCGTCACCATCACCGGCAGCGAGACCACTGCAAAATCCTACCCGCGCTTCTGGAATGATCTGGACGCGCTGAAAGGAGCGATCTTATGAGCAGCACCTACGGCCAATATCTCCGCCTCTCCATCTTCGGCCAGTCGCACGCTCCCGCCATCGGCATGACGCTCGACGGCCTCCCGGCGGGCCTGCGGCTCGATATGGACCGGCTCGCGCAATTCCTCGCGCGCCGCGCCCCGGGGCAAAACGAGTTTTCCACGCCCCGCAAAGAGGCCGACGCGCCTGAATTTCTCTGCGGCCTCATAAACGGCCGCACCTGCGGCGCGCCGCTCACGGCCATCATCCGCAACACGAATACCCGCCCCGGCGACTACGCCGCACTCAGCGTCCTCCCCCGCCCCGGCCACGCGGACTACACCGCGCAGGTAAAATACCACGGTTTTCAGGACCCCACCGGCGGCGGCCACTTTTCGGGCCGGCTGACCGCGCCCTTGTGCATTGCGGGCGGCGTGTGTCTGCAGGCACTGCAAACGCGCGGCATTCAGGTGTTTGCCCGCATCGCCTCCATCGCCGATGTAGACGACCCCGCACCCTTCACCGCCCCGGTTTCCGCAAAGCCCTTCCCGGCTGTAGACAACGCGGCGGCTGAAAAGATGCAGGCCGCCATCCGCGCGGCCCGGGCGGACGGCGACTCCGTCGGCGGCGTGATCGAATGCGTCGCCGCCGGCCTTCCCGCCGGCCTCGGCGCGCCGATGTTTGACGGCATGGAAAACCGGCTGGCGCACATCCTTTTCGGCATCCCCGCCGTCAAGGGCGTGGAGTTCGGCAGCGGCTTTGCCGGCACGCGCCTGCGCGGCAGTGAAAATAACGACGCCTTCTGCGTCCAAAACGGCCGGGTGGAAACCGTCACCAACCACGCCGGCGGCATTCTCGGCGGCATCACGAACGCCATGCCGCTCACGCTGCGCGTGGCCGTCAAGCCCACGCCGTCCATTGCAAGGCAGCAGCAGTCCGTCGCGCTGGACGCCATGCAGCCCGCGAAGCTGTCCGTGCATGGCCGGCACGACCCGTGCATCGTGCCCCGCGCCGTGCCCTGCGTTGAGGCCGCCGTGGCCCTTGCCCTCACAGACGCGCTTTTAGAATTTTACGGAACGGAGAATTTTTATGGAACTGACTGACTACCGCAGCGACATCGACCGCATCGACCGGGAGCTCGTCCACCTCTTTGCCGAACGGATGCAGGTATCCGCCAAGATCGCGGCCTATAAAAAGGCGCACGACCGTCCGGTGCTCGACCCGCTGCGCGAGCGTGAAAAGCTCGACGCCGTGACAAAGCTCGCCCCGGAACAGATCGCTGACTACACGCGCCGGCTCTACATTCAGATCTTTGAGCTCAGCCGCAGCTATCAGGACCAGCTGCTCGGCACAGCCTCCGATCTGCCCGCGCGCATTGAAACGGCCCTGCACGACACGCCGCAGCTCTTCCCCGAAAAGGCCATGGTCGCCTGTCAGGGCGTGGCGGGCGCCTATTCGCAGATCGCCTGCGACAAGCTCTTCCGCCAGCCGTCCGTGTTCTACGTGTCGTCGTTCGACGCTGTTTTCTCCGCCATCGAGCAGGGCCTGTGCCAGTATGGCGTCATCCCGCTGGAAAACAGCACCGCCGGCTCCGTGAACCGCGTGTACGACCTGATGATGCAGCACAAGTTCTCCATCGTCCGCAGCTGCCGGCTGAAGATCGACCACGCCCTTGCGGCGCTGCCCGGCGCCAGCCTTTCCGGCATCCGTGAAGTTTACTCGCACGAGCAGGCCATTGACCAGTGCTCCGCGTTTTTGCAGTCGCTCGGCGGCGTCACCATCCACCGCTGTGAAAACACCGCCGTCGCGGCTAAGCTCGTGGCCGAGTCCGGCCGCAAGGACATCGCCGCGCTCTGCTCGCACGACTGTCTGGAGCTCTATGGCCTCACACCGCTCAAAAGCGCCGTGCAGAACCAGCAGAACAACTACACCCGCTTCATCTGCATCACCCGCAAGCTCGAAATTTACCCCGGCGCAGACCGCACGAGCCTTATGGCCGTTCTGGCGCACCGTCCGGGCGCGCTGTATCAGGTGCTGGCCCGCATGAATGCGCTGGGCATCAACCTCAACAAGCTCGAAAGCCGCCCCATCCCGGAGCGCGACTTTGAGTTCATGTTCTACTTTGACCTGAGCGTGTCCGTCTACTCCCCGCAGTTTTTGCAGCTGCTCGGCGAACTGGACGACGCCTGTGAAGACTTCCACTATCTCGGCAGCTACAGCGAGGTGATCTGAATGCACTGCGGTCTGCTCGGCAAAACCCTGGGGCACAGCTATTCGCCCCAGATCCACCGCCTGCTCGCGGGCTATTCCTATACGCTCTTTGAAAAGCAGCCGGACGAGCTGGCGGCGTTTCTTACAAGCGGCGATTTTGACGGCCTCAACGTCACCATCCCCTACAAAAAAGCCGTCCTGCCCTTCTGCGCCGCACAGTCTGAAGCCGTGCGCGCCATCGGCAGCGCCAATACGCTTGTGCGCCAAAAGGACGGCACGCTCTTTGCCGATAACACCGACGCGTTCGGCTTCTCCTGTATCGTCGACCAGTGCGGCGTGTCCGTCACCGGCAAAAAGGCGCTGGTGTTCGGCAGCGGCGGCGCCAGCCTCACCGCGCAATACGTGCTGAAAACGCGCGGCGCGCGCGAGGTGCTCGTCATCTCCCGCTCCGGCGAAAACAACTATGAAAATCTTGCAAAGCACGCCGACGCGCAGATCCTCGTCAACACCACCCCGCTCGGGATGTACCCGAACAACGGCGCATCGCCGGTCGATCTGACAAAATTCCCGCACGCGGAGGCTGTGCTCGACGTCGTCTACAACCCCGCGCGCACGGCGCTGCTGCTGCAAGCCGAGCAGCTGGGCCTCCCGCACGCGGGCGGTCTGCTCATGCTCGTGGCGCAGGCCAAGCGCAGCTGTGAGCTGTTCACGGGCACCGCCATACCCGACGCGCGCATCGGCGAGATTTACCGCACGCTGTCCGTGCAGATGCAGAACCTTGTGCTCATCGGAATGCCCGGCTGCGGCAAATCAAGCATCGGCACGCTGCTGGCCCAAACGCTCTGCCGTCCGTTTGCAGACGCCGACGCGCAGATCGAACAGGCCGCCGGAATGTCCATCCCGGACTATTTCAAGCAGTACGGCGAGGCCGCGTTCCGCGATCTGGAAAGCCGCGTGCTGGCAGACCTTGGCAAGCGCTCCGGCCTTGTCCTCGCCACCGGCGGCGGCGCGGTCCTGCGGGAAGAAAACTATGCCGCCCTGCACCAGAACGGCACGATCTTCTGGCTCACGCGCGACCTCTCCCGGCTGCCCATCGACGGCCGTCCTGTGTCGCAGTCCACAAGTCTGGACGCGCTCTACGCCGCGCGCAGGCCGCGCTATGCGCGCTTTGCCGACCATACCATTGACAACAACGCCGCGCCGGAGCAGACCGTCGCAGCCATTTTGGAGGCGCTCACATGAAATTTCTCTATCTCAACGGCCCGAACCTCAATCTCCTCGGTCTGCGCGAGCCGGCCATCTATGGCACGCAGGACTATGTCGCCCTGCAGGACTTCATCCGCAAGACCTGCGCCGATGAAAACATCGACTGCGAAATTTTCCAGTCGAACCACGAAGGCGCGCTGGTCGACAAGATCCAGCTGGCCTACGGCGTATTTGACGGCATCATCATCAACCCCGCCGCCTATACGCACACCAGCGTGGCCATTTTAGACGCGCTCAAGGCCGTGTCCATCCCGGCTGTGGAGGTGCATCTGTCCGATGTGCCCAGCCGTGAGGCCTTCCGGCAGGTGTCCTACGCCGGCATGGCCTGCGTCAAGACCTACACCGGCCTCGGCTTTGAAGGCTACGCCGCCGCCACGCGCTATCTCAAAAAATACTTAACAGACCGCGCCGATGTATGATATAATGGTATCCGCCCAGCCAAACGCCGGGCGGATCCTTTTTTACGATTCGAGGTATTCTGCCATGACTGATAAAGAAGTCGGCGAGCTCCGCCGCCGTCTGCGGCCCGACCGCACGAATATTACCGCCGTCTGCGGCTGCTATGTCAGCGGCAATCGCGAAATTCTCTCCCAGTTCCGTCAGTCCGTCGCGCTCATGCGCGAGGAGGATAAGGAAACCTATCTTGGCCTTTTCAAGCGCGTGCTGTCCGGCACGCCCGATAAGAACCGTCTGGACCTTGCCTTCACCACCGCGCAGGTGGCAGACAGCGACGAGCACCGCCTGCTCATGGCCCTGCGCGACACCGCGCTCAAAGACGATGAAACCCTGACCAGATTCTATACCAAGATCGTCGAGGCCCTCCAGTGGGATGGAAACTATCTTATTCTGCTGGCCCATGAGCGCTACGACGTTCCGTTCAAAACACGCGACACGCTTGCGCTGGACGATGCCTCCGAGGAGGTCTTTTCCTACGTGCTCGGCGCCGTCTGCCCCGTCAAGCCCGGCAAGTCCGTGCTCGGCTACTGCGCGGAGGAAAAGGAATTCCACAACCAGACCACCGGCTGGGCCGCGGCCGCGCCGGAGGCGGGCTTCCTCTTCCCGGCGTTCGACGGCCGCCGCACGAACCTCTATAACGCGCTCTACTACACCCGCAGCGCCGCGGACAACCACCCCGAGCTCATCGACGCCCTGTTCCACATCCCCGCCCCGCAGCCGGCCGACGAGCAGCGCGCCGCCTTCGGCGCGCTCCTGCGCGAAACGCTCCGGGACGACTGCAGCTTTGAGGTCATGCAGGCCGTGCAGGACGACCTGCGCCAGCGCATCGAGGTCCACAAGGAAACAAAGTCGGAAGACCCGCTCGTTGTCGAGCGCGACGATGTCTGCACCGTACTCGAGCAGCAGGGCATCGCCGAGGAAAAGCGCGCTGCGTTCCGCGTGGAGTTCGACCAGAGCTTCGGTGGCAGTGCCCAGCTCTCCCCGCGCAATCTCGTGTCCACGCGCAAAACGGAGCTCAAGCTCCCCGACGTCACCATTCAGGTCGCGCCCGAGCGCGGCGATCTGGTCCAGACGCGCGTGCTGGGCGGCGTTCCCTATCTGCTCATCCGTGCCGAAGAGGGTGTGGAGCTCAACGGCGTACCCGTTCAAATGCCCGAAACCTGACGCCAAAGGAGGCCCTGTCATGGATAAAAAGGCCCTGCGCGCCGAAATGCGCACGAAAAAGCGTGCCCTTACCCCCGCGCAGATCGAGCGCGCCAGCGCGCTTCTGGCCGCGCAGCTCTATCACCACCCCGTCTATCAGCACGCCCGCGCCCTGTTCGGCTACCTGTCCTATAATCAGGAGGTGCGCACCCTGCCCATTCTCGAGCAGGCCCAGCGCGACGGCAAGCGCGTTGCCGTTCCAAAGGTGTTCGGCGACACCATGCGCTTTCTCTGGCTGGACGACCTCACGGCCATCGCCCCGGGTGCCTACAACATCCCCGAGCCCATCGCCGACGGCCCGGAGGCGGAGGATGCGCTGGCGCTCGTGCTCATGCCCGGCATCGCCTTTGACCCGCTGGGCCACCGCTGCGGCTACGGCGGCGGCTTCTATGACAAATACCTCGCCGCGCACCCGCACCACCCCACGCTGGCCCTGTGCTATGGCTTCCAGCTCTTTGACCACCTTGACACCGACGCGCACGACATCCCCGTCGATTTCGTCCTGTCACAGTCCACGGAGGATCTTGACCTATGAAAATGCTGTTGCTGCTCGTTGTCCTCTGCGCCATCGTCTTTCTGGTCTGCTTTCTCATTGACAGGCTCATCCAGCGCCTGCGCCCCCAAACGCCGCGCGGCAAGGGCGTCAAGTTCGTCCGAATGCCCCGCCGCGCCTTTCTCTTTGGTCTGGTGCTCACGCTGTTCCCCGTTC
>CAKTXB010000046.1 GCA_934630555.1 uncultured Oscillospiraceae bacterium | reverse complement strand
CCATTTGCCAGCACATCCTGCTTCCACTCCCGGCAGCTGATGCCGAACCGCACCCGCATCCGGTGCGCCATGACAAAGTCGCCGCCCATGGCGTTGATAACATCGAGGTCCGGAGCCACGATCTGCTGGAAAATGTCATAAATGCGCGCGGGCCGCGGAGGCAGGCCCAGCGCCTGCACCAGCTTCGCATACGTAACCGCGCTCATGCCGTCCGACGGCATGCAGCCAAAATCAATCACGATGCCGTCCGTCGGCTCATGGCGGAACAGCTTTCGTACCTTTTCTCTTGATGTCACGATGATCCCTCCTACAGCGTTACGCCGTTCTTGAAAATGCCAATTTCCTTATATCCGGCGATCTCGCTTTTGGTGCGGTATTCGCCGTTTGCCGTTTGCAGCACAAGACGGTAAAGCGCTTCCGACAGCGCTGAAAAATCCCGTGTCTGCAATACCTCTGCTGCGCTGAAATCGATCCACGCGTTTTTGCGCGCGGCCAGCGGCGCGTTGGAGGCTAGCTTGATGGTCGGAACGACGCTTCCGAGCGGATTGCCGCGCCCGGTCGTGAAGATCATCAACTGACAGCCAGCTGCCGCCATGGTCGTGATGGCGATCGGGTCGTTGCCGGGGCCGCAGATCAGGTTCAGACCCGCCGACCGCAGCTTCCCGCCGTAGGACACCACACCATCCACGCGGCAGCGGCCGCCCTTCTGGATGCAGCCGAGTGACTTTTCCTCCAGCGTGGTGATGCCACCCTCTTTATTGCCGGGAGACGGGTTTTCATACACCGGCTGGCCGTGTGAAATGTAATACTGCTTGAAATCGTTGATGAGGGACACCACGTCCCGAAATACCTGTTCGTCGGCGGCGCGGTTCATCAGCTGTGTTTCTGCACCGAACATCTCGGGCACCTCGGTCATCGCGGCTGCCGCGCCATGCTGCACCAGCATTTCACAGAGCTTTCCGGCCAGCGGATTGGCCGTGATCCCGGAAAAGGCATCGGACGCGCCGCACTTAAAGCCGACGCGGAGCTTGCTGAGCGGCTGCTGTGTCCGCACATCTGCCGCCGTCACGGTCCGCAGCTGCTCCAGCAGCGCGACGCCATCCGCGATCTCGTCCTCAGATTTCTGGCAGACCAGCGGCAGCACCCGTTCCGGCGCGTGCGCGGGAAGACCCTCCAAAAACGTATCCATTACGTTGTTTTCACAGCCGAGCGAAAGCAAAATGACGCCGCCGACGTTCGGGTGGGTCGCCAAATCGCGCAGGATCTGCACCGTCGCCTCATGATCCTCGCCCAGCTGTGAGCAGCCAAAGGGCTGCTGCATGGCGAAAATGTCCATGGCCTCGCCGTGCTTTTCGCGGAACGCGTCCACGATCATCTGCGCCGTATGGTTCACGCAGCTCACCATGGGCAGGACCCACAGCTCATTGCGGATCCCGACGCTCCCGTCCTGCCGCGCGTAACCCAAAAACGTATCCGTGCACTCCGCGCACACGCAGTCCGTGTCCGGCGTATAAATATAGTCTTCCGTGCCGGAAAGCGCCGTTTTCAGATTGTGAGAATGCACCCATTCTCCTTTCTGTATGGGCTGCGAGGCAAAGCCGATCCGGTGCCCGTATTTGATGACCGGACTTCCGGCTGGAATATCCCGCAGCGCGACCTTATGTCCGAACGGAACATCGCAGAGCGCTGTACAGGACGCGCCGCCGATGGAAAAACAGCTGCCCGCCTGCATGCGCGGAACAATGACGACGCCGACGTTGTCCAATTTATGAATCTGAAATACTGCCTGCATCCTGCAACTCCTTTTTGAATTTGATCGTACACGATGTGTACCGGTTTGCTTGCTCACAATATAAATCACGTACAACATGGTTGTCAACACAAATCTTCTGTTCTTCTGCATAAAGAACAACATGTATGATTCTGCCGGAGAAGTTTGGGCTATTTTTCACAGTATTCTTTCGATTTTTGTGGATATTCTGACGAAATGAGGCGAATCAAATCATTTTCTCCAAAAACCGTCTTGACAAATTGAGATACAATAAGTAGTCTTTTATTATCCAGTCCGGAACAGCCTCGCATACAGCCTGCCGTGTCCGGCCGGTCATTTGAAATCCATACAGGAGGGAACTCATCATGCCAATTATGGATGTCGCTGTCCGGGCAGAAAGCGTGCAGCGCATCGCTGTCCCGGAGCGGGATCTCACCGTGCTCCGCCGTCTGGCCGAGCAGGTCGCCGCACTGGCACAGCAACCCGAACAGGCGGAAAAGCGTTCGCTCTGGCTGCGGCACAACAAGCTGGAGGCCACGCGGCCAATCATCTTCTGTGATCCGGAAAACGGCTGGGACGAGATCATCACGGAAAGCAGCTGCGTCTCCCCGCTGGCGCAGGATTATGAGCGCTATCTGCGCAAGCAAATCTTTTGGGGCACCCGCATGGGCGACGACCGCGTGATCGAGCCCTATATCAATGTTCCACACGTTTATACGCAGTCGGACTTCGGCCTGCCGGTGGAGATGGTCGGCGGTGAGGGCAAGGGCGCCTACACTTGGACGCCGCCGCTCACCGACTATGAAAAGCTCTCTGAGCTGCACGACGCCAGCATCACGGTGGACTGGGAAAAATCCGCTGAGCTCAAGGCGCTGGTCGAAAAGATCTTTGACGGGATCCTGACCGTCCGGCAGCACACCAACTGGTGGTGGTCGCTCGGTATGACGCGCGAGGTCATCCTGCTGCGCGGCATGCAGGAGTATTTTGAGGATCTGATCGAGGAGCCGGAATCGGTACACCGCCTGATGGAGATCCTGATGCACAGCAACATGCACAAGCTCGATTTCCTTGAGCGAAACGGCCTGCTGGCCTCCAACACGAACGACACCTATGTCGGCTCCGGCGGCTTCGGCTATACCGACGAGCTGCCCGTGACCGGCGCGGACGGGAAAGTCCATCCGGCCAACATGTGGGGCTTCCTGGAAAGCCAGGAGACGCTGTCCATTTCCCCGTCCATGTTCGCCGAATTCATCTATCCGTATCAGAAGCCGCTGCTGGAACGCTTTGGCCTGAACTGCTATGGCTGCTGCGAGCCGATTGACAAGCGCTGGCACGTCATCAAGGATACCAAGAATCTCCGCCGCGTGTCCGTTTCGGCCTGGGCCGACAAGGAGAAGATGGCAGAAAATCTGAATCAGCGCTTTATATACTCCTACAAGCCGCGCGCCACACCGCTGGCCATGCACGACATGGATGAAAAGTCCGTCCGCAGCGAGTTGACGGAGGTGCTGGAAAAGGCACAGGGCTGCCGCGTAGAGTTCATTATGAAGGACAACAACACTCTGGGCAACAACCCGGATAATGTGGTAAAATGGTGCCGCATTACGCGTGAGCTGGTGGACCGGCTCTGGAAGGCGTAACTGTAAAAACCGCAAAAAGCAAACAAGGGGGATTGAATACGAATGCAGCCAATTCTGGAAGTCAGGGGCATCACAAAGGCCTTTCCTGGCGTACTGGCGCTGAACCATGTGGATCTGGATATATATCCGGGCGAGGTGCACGCCGTGGTTGGCGAAAACGGCGCAGGCAAATCGACGCTGATGAAGGTTCTGACCGGCGTCTACACCCGCGACGAGGGCGAGTATCTTTTTGAGGGAAAGCCAGCCACGTTCCGCAGCATTCAGGAGTCCATTGATATGGGCATCAGCTGTATCTATCAGGAACTGACGATCGCACCGATGGTCAGCGTGGCCAAAAACCTGTTTCTCGGCCACCTGCCGACCAACAAATTCGGCAAAATCGACTATAAAAAGCTGAACGCCGATGCACAGGAGGTCTTACAGCTGCTGGGGCTGAACATCTCCCCGCGCACGCTGGCCTGTAAGCTCTCTGTCGCGCAGCGGCAGATGCTGGAGATTGGACGCGCGGTGTCGCGGAACGCAAAGGTCATCATCATGGACGAGCCGACCTCCTCTCTGAGCAAGAAGGAAGCTGAGGTGCTCTTTGACGTCATCCGCACACTGAAGAAAAGAGGTACCGGCATCTTCTACATTTCGCACAAGCTGGAGGAGATCACCGAAATCTCCGACCGCATCTCGGTCTTCCGTGACGGCCAGAACATCGCTACGTTCCCAAACGATGCCGCTGCCACGCAGGAGCGCATCATCCAGCACATGATCGGCCGGACCATCAACGACTATTACAACAAGCAGCCGCACGAAATCGGCGCCGCCGTGCTGGAGGCAAAACACCTGACGCGCCGGGGCGTCTTTGAGGACGTCAGCTTCGATGTCCGCAGCGGCGAGGTGCTCGGCTTCTTCGGCCTTGTCGGAGCCGGACGCTCGGAGGTCATCACGGCGCTGTTCGGCGTGGACAAGCTTGACAGCGGTGAGATTTATATGGACGGCAAGCGTGTCAACTTCCGCTCAGCACGCAGCGCCATCCGCGCGGGCATCGGTCTGATCCCGGAGGATCGCCGTGAGCAGGGCCTGTGCCTGCGGCAGAGCGTTCTATTCAACGAGGTCCTGATCAAAATGAAGCAGCTCAGCCGTTTTGGCGTGTGCAGCAAGGCTTCGGAAGACCGCTGCGGTCAGGAATACCGTGAGCGGCTGAACATCAAGACGCCGGATCTTAATAAAAAGGTCGGCGAGCTGTCCGGCGGCAATCAGCAGAAGGTCGTCATCGCAAAGTGGCTGATGATGAGTCCGCGCGTGCTGATCCTGGACGAGCCGACCCGCGGCATCGACGTCGGCGCAAAAACCGAGATCTACCGGCTCATCAACGAGCTGGCCGGGGCCGGTATGGCCGTGATCATCATCTCGTCGGAACTGCCGGAAGTGCTGGGTCTGAGCGACCGGATCGTCGTCATGTCCGAGGGGCAAGTCACATCCATTTTCAGCGCCGAGGAGGCCAACAGTCACGTACTGATGGAGGCCGCGCTGAAAATCGTCAACATACACGAGCAGGAAGGAGGCGGCGCTTATGAATGAGCTTGCAAAAAAGCACGCGCCCGGCGCAAATCAGCTCCGTCTGCTGATCCTTTTGGGCGGCATGCTGCTGATGCTGGCGGCGCAGTGCATCGTCAGCCCCGGTATCCTGAAAAACGGCGCAACGATTTATAACTACTTTGTCAAGATCGTCCTGACCGTGGAGAGCACCGCGCTCATCACCGCCGGTCTGACCTTTGTCAT
This sequence comes from uncultured Oscillospiraceae bacterium, assembly GCA_934630555.1. Taxonomy (GTDB): domain Bacteria; phylum Bacillota; class Clostridia; order Oscillospirales; family Oscillospiraceae; genus CAG-170. The sequence goes on along the minus strand of CAKTXB010000046.1, from coordinate 6,304 downwards.
CATCTGCGGCAAGAACGATCTGTCCACAGGCACCATGATGCAGTTTGCCGCGTCCGTTGCTTGTGTGGTCTCCGCCGCAGTCTACGGAAAAATGAGCGACGCGGCCGGAAGCCTGCTCACCATCCTGATCCCGATCGCCGTGTGTGCCGTGATCGGCGCCTTCAATGGCCTGCTGGTCGGCGTGTGCGGACTGAACGCCTTTGTTGCCACGCTCGGCACGGCGTACATCGTGCAGGCGATCCACGTTCTGTTCGACGGCGGCCTGACTGTCTACCTCAAGGATCTCAAGGTCATCAAATTCATCGGCAAGGGCCTGATTGCCGGAAAAATCTCATTCCCGGTGCTGCTGCTTGCCGCTGTCTTTCTGCTGCTCGGCTTCGTGCTGCACAAAACGACTTTCGGCCGGAAGATCTATGCTGTCGGCACCAATCCGAAAGCCGCCGTCTTCTCCGGCATCAGCGCCAAGAGCGTGATTGTGGCGGCCTATGTCCTCGCGGGCGTCGCCTCCGGTCTGGCCGGCGTATTCATCGCGGCCTACACCACATCCGGCGACATGCTCATGGGCGTGGGCAAGGAATTTGACGCGATCATCGCGGTCGTTCTGGGCGGCGCACTGCTGACCGGCGGCGTCGGCAGCATGACGGGCACTGTGCTCGGCTCGCTGTTCCTCGGCGTGCTTCAGCTGTTCTACGTGCAGTTCAACATCGACATCAACGTCCAGTACATCATCCGCGGTGCCGTCCTGATCGGCGTCATCATCATGAACAGTGTTCTGGACCGGAAAGGAGCGAAAAAATGAAACTGCTGCATACCGGAAACCGGCCGCAGGCCAACGTGAAGGATCTGATTTTGGAATACAGCATTGTCATTCTCTGTCTCCTGCTTTTGTTTGTTCCGGCCACGTTTTCTTCCACCTATTTGAACGCCGCCTCTCTGACCGCGCTGTCCAAGGACATCGCCATCTGGGGCACTATGGCCATCGGTGTCAGTTTTGTCATGCTGACCGGCAACAACGACCTGTCCATCGGCCTGAATGTTTCCATGCTGACGGTCTTCACTGTCCTGCTGGCTAACCGCTTTGGCGCAGTGATCGCTATTCCCGCCGTGCTGGTGATCGGCATTCTGGCAGGCGTGCTGAACGGACTGCTGGTCGGCGTGCTGGGCCTGAACCCATACATCGCAACGCTCGGCACGCAGCTGCTGTTTGAGGGCATCGGCCTTGTGGTCAGCGGAGGCTCGCCGATCTACAACTATAACGCAAGCATCGCCGCGTTCTATGACATGGTGATCCTGGATCTTGGTATTCTGAAGCTCACGCTGCCGTTTCTCGTCAGCATGCTGCTCCTTGCGGCAGCCAGCTGGTTCCTGAAATACACAAATTTCGGCCAGAATATCTACGTGGTCGGCGGAAACCGGGAGGCTGCGGCACTCTGCGGTGTCAGCACCAGAAAGATCACCATCGCCTGCTATGCCATTTCCGGTTTCTGCGCGGCGGTCACGGCGATCTTTGTCACCTCGCTCAATTCCTGCGGCAACGGCGCCGTCGGCCTTCGCTTCTCGCTACAAACGGTCGCGGCCTGCGTGCTGGGCGGCATCTCCATGAGCGGCGGCTACGGCAGCGCGGCACAAGCCATCCTCGGTGTCTGCGCCATGCAGCTCATCCAGAAAACGCTGTATCAGATCGACGCCTCGCTTGCCAATCTTCAGGTCGGCATCATCGGCATCGTGCTGTTGGTGTTCATGCTCATCAACAACGCCACACAGTCGAAGGCAAAGTAATTTCATCATTTCCCCGCATGGGCGGGTAAAAAAACACAAAGACATATGGAGGAAAGAACATGAAAAAACTCATCGCATTGCTTCTGGCTGCATGTCTGCTTCTGAGCCTTGCCGCCTGCGCAAAGACCGCGACCGGCGACACCCCGGCCGAAAACACCAACGACACCGCCAGCGCTGCCCCCGAAACGAACGATTCCCAGCCCGAGCAGAACACAGAGGATACCCCCGCCGAGACCAGCGGCAAGCCCATTGTCTGCCTGCTGATGAGCAAGACGACCTCTTCCTACAGCGGCGCTTACTTCAATAACTTCAAGGCCAACGCCGCGAACTATCCCGACGTGGATTGGATCGCCTTTGACGCACAGAACGACGCCACCCTTCAGGCCCAGCAGGCCGAGGAAGCCATCGCCATGGGTGCCTCGTGCATCATGATGCAGCCGATCGACGGCACGGCGCTGATCGCCTCTGCCCAGAAGATCACAGAGGCCGGTATCCCGCTGGTCATCTGCAACAAGCAGCTCACCAAAGAAGGCGAACCCTATTTCACCTGCTATTTCGGGCCGGATCCCTATGAAGAAGGCGAACTGGCAGCGGATCTGCTGCACGAGAAGTTCCCGGACGGCTGCAAATACGTCCATCTGGGTCAGGACAGCTCCGACGAGACCGGCCGTCAGCGTCTGGGAGGCTTTGAGGACCGCGCTGCCGAGCAGGGCTACAATTTTGAGTGCCTCGGCGTGTCCCCCTCCTGCAACTGGTCTGCCGAAAACGGCAAGAACTACATGAACACCTTCCTGACGAAATTCTCCGGCCAGATCGATGCCGTGTGGGCCATTGACGACGCAGTCGGCTACGGCGCATATCAGGCCATCACTGAGGATCTCTCCGGCGAAAACACCGGCATCCAGATCGTTTCCGTCGGCGGCCAGGAGGCCAACCTGAACGCCATCCTCGAGGGCACGAACTATCTCGGCACGATCTATCAGTCCCCGGTCATTGAGAGCAACGGCGCCATGGACATCGTTTACAAGATCGTTGTGAACGGCGAGCTGCCCACCGAAAAATACATCGGCATGGAACTGCCGATCATCGACATCAGCAACGCTGCGGATTTCGAGCCTGCGTATTAAGTCTTTCCGAATCATTTCCCCGGCACCGGCGCAGTGCCGGTGCCGGGGATAGCCTGTATATCATGGAGGAACCAAAAATGGATCAGAATTGTATGTACTGCGCCAAAGGCGAAAAGCTGGAGGCCGTGATGCTGCCGGTCGGCACCGTGGACGGCTTTGACCTGTATCTCTATAAAAACCAGCTCTACCGCGGCCGCGTTGTGCTGGCCTACAACGAACACATTCACGCGGTCAGCGACATGAGCGAGGAAGGCTGTGTCAAGTTCTTTCTGGCCGTCCGCAAGACCGTGCAGCTGCTGATGAACGTGTTTCATCCGGGTCAGGTCAACGTCGGCATGTACGCCGACAAAATGTGCCACGTTCACGCGCATCTGGCCCCGAAATATGAAGGCGGCCCGGACTGGGGCGGCTCGTTCCAGATGAACTCCACCCCTCCCGTCACACTGCGCGATGAGGAATACGCCGAGCTGATCGCGCGCCTGCGCGCCGGTCTGGAGCAGCTGGGATAAAGAGGGCCTGCAATGTTTATTGATTTTCCGCCTGTAACCGGCGTTGTGGTGCAGGGAATGGAACAGATCACCCTGCCGCGCATGGTGCGCATCCGGCAGAAATACGACCCACAGCGCATTGAAAACATCCCGGAGCATCTGAAGGCCAGAATGGTGGCAGCTTTTCCGGAACCCGCCCGGTTTGCGGGCAAGCGGATCTGCATCACCGCCGGGAGCCGCGGCATCCCGCATCTGGATCTCATCCTCCGCACGCTCTGCACACAGCTGCGGGAGTGGGGCGCACAGCCCTTTGTCATTCCGGCCATGGGCAGCCACGGCGGCGGCACGGCAGAGGGCCAGCGCGAAATTCTGGAAGGCTATCATATCACCGAGCAGTCCATTGGCGCGCCGATCCTCTCCAACATGGAGGTCGTACAGTATGGTACGCTTTCCAACGGCACCCCGCTCTATTGTGACCGCTACGCCTTTGAGTCGGATGGCATCGTCCTGCTGAACAAGGAGAAGCCGCACACCGATTTTCATGGCACGCACGAAAGCGGCCTCGGCAAAATGATCGCCATCGGCCTTGGCAAGCACAAAGGTGCATCCGCCTTCCACATGCAGGGCTTTGCACAGTTTGCGCGCCGCATCCCGGAGGCGGCGGAGATTTTTCTTCAGCGCGCACCGGTCGCGTTCGGCGTCGGCATCGTGCAGAACGCATATGACGACATCTGCAAAATCGAGGTCGCGCCGCCGCAGGACATCCTGCGGATGGACGCGGAAAATTTGCTGGAGGCCAAAAAGCGCCTTGCCACCTTCAAATTTCACGATCTCGACGTACTGATCGTAGACGAGATCGGAAAGAACATCAGCGGCTACGGGCACGACCCGAACGTCACTGGCCGGGCCAACGGTTCCGACCCCTCCTTCAAAGAGGTGCTGAATCTGAAAAAAATGTGCATCTTCGGCGTGACGGAAGAGAGCCATCACAACGGAACCGGCATTGCCGAGGCGGATGTGACCTCGCTGCGCTGCATGCGGGACATTGACTGGGCCGCCGTCTGGACAAATCTGATTACGTCCACTGAGATTCAGGGCTGCAAAATGCCGATGTACGCCAACAGTGAGCGTGAGGCCGTCCTGCTGGCCATCCGCACCTGCAACGATGTGGACTTCAGCCGCATCCGGCTGGCCCGCATTGCCTCGACGCAGGCGCTGTTTGAGATCGAGGTCTCGGAGGCGCTGTATGAGGACATCAAGGACCGCGATGATGTGGAATACATCGCCGGGCCGTATGAAATGCAGTTTGATTCGGACGGATATTTTATAAAATAACTTTATTTCCGCTACAGGCCGGCGAAATCTGTGCTATAATTCTTAAAAAGGTTCAAAAACACTTGAATCAGGATGTGAGGATCGCACCTTATGTATTTATATGACATTATTTTCAACACGCTGGAAGAAGAAATTCTGAATCATGAATATGAATTCGGTGCCATGCTCCCATCGGAAAACCAGCTTTGCAAGCGCTTTTCTGTGGAACGAACCACCGTCCGAAAGGCGCTGTCCATGCTGGCCAACAAAAAGTACGTGGAAAAATGCCCCGGCATCGGCAGCCGTGTCATCTACCGCAAGCCCGCACTGGCCGCCGCAGGCGAACTGCGCGGCGCGGCCATCGGTTTTTTCATTATGGAAAGCGCGCAAAGCAACAAAAAGATCACCGAACCGTATTATGCCGATCTGTTCTACTATCTGGACAAGGAATGCGCCGCGCATGACATGCAGCTGATCTACACCGCCATTTCCGAAACTTCCGACATCGCGGAACTGATCTCCAAGCATGACTTCATCGCCGCGGTCTTTGTGACCCGCACACCGGAGCATCTGATCTGTGCGGCACGCAAAACCGGAGTTCCGATTCTGACCGTGAACGATGACCACGCCTTCGTGCCGTGTATCCAGCATGACTATCTGAACGGCTCGTATTCGGCGCTGCGGTATCTGTACGACATGGGCCACCGGCACATTGCGCTGATCTCCGGCCCGGCGGGCTTTCTGGCCACGGACGATAAAATGACCGGCTGCTACAAGGCTATGCACAAATTTGGACTTGCAATTCCGCCCGAATGGATCCGCTGCGGCCAGGCCTGGACCTTCCAGAGCGGCTATGAGCTGACGCAGAGCCTGCTGGCGCAGCCCGGCCCAAAACCGACTGCCTTGTTCGTTTTCAACGACATTATGGCTGTCGGCGCCATCCGCGCCATCCATGACGCCGGGCTTCAGATCCCGGATGACATCAGCGTTGTCGGCTTTGACAACATGGAGCAGCTTCAGTTCACCGAGCCGCATCTTACCACGGTGGACGGCAACACAGCCTATCTCGCCAAGGTCATCGTGGACACGGCATTCAAAAACGCGTTCGACCAGTATGATATGGGTGTCAAGTTTGTCATCCCCACCAAACTGGTCGTGCGCGGCACTGTGCGGCGCATCGGCAGCGCCGTGCCGGAGGCTCCGGCCTCTTGCGCGATCTGATGTCGGAGGACTGTTTCGCACTGCTGCGGGAGATATGCCGCGTGCTTTATGCCGCGCATCTCAACACTGATTACTTACCCCACCGATTTCGTTGTCAGCACAGGGAACCTTTTCTATGTGGACTGCGAGTGCAGCGGTGATCCACCACAGCGGGAATTTGGGTGCTGGGGCGTGCAAAAACTAGCGCTGACCCCGAGCGCGTACAGAACAGGCGATGCGCAGAAATACGCATCGCCTGTTTTTTGATGATCCCATATTGCTTCCGGTTCAGCCGGAAACCGGATAGTTCTCCCGGAACAGCGGGTCGCTCACCGGCGCTGCGTCGCGGTAAATGGCATTCAGCTTCCGGTAAATCTCTGCATTTTCCGGGATCGG